>ONDK01000036.1 GCA_900316565.1 uncultured Prevotella sp.
AGACACGGATATTTTATTCAGCGTTGTGAGTCGGGCGGTTTGACACGGATATTTCCTGACTTCGTCAATGCGTCACCCTGAATCGAGAATAAGTTTTTGAAAAATAGTCGGCCTAATCCTAATTTTACGACTATCATTGTAAAAGAAAAGAGGATGCACCATAAAACTTAATTATGATACACCCCCCTTTCTTATTTCAAAGTGATAAAATATAAATACATCACTGCAGCCGGGATGGCAAGAAGCGATGAGTCGAAGCGGTCCAGCATGCCGCCATGTCCCGGAAGAATATTTCCACTGTCCTTGATGCCGAGTGTGCGTTTGAACAGACTCTCCACCAAGTCGCCCCATGTTCCGAACACCACGACGACAAGTCCGAGTCCCATCCATTGAGTGATACTCAGCAGATGAGGATTATTCATATCCTTATTAGCGAGATATCCTACGGCACCGGCGACAATCAGTACCAGCACAGCACCGCCGACGCTGCCTTCCCATGTCTTTCCCGGACTGATACGAGGGAACAGCTTATGCCGTCCAAGCAATGAACCGGTACAGTACGCACCCGTATCGTTTGCCCATAAGAAGACGAACAAGCAGAGAGGAACAAGCATCTCGAACGATGCATTGTTCATAGCGTCTATCTGGAAGGCAAGGAAGAATATCAAAGAGAACGGCAAGGCGACATACATCTGTCCAAGCATCGTGTATGCCCAGTCGTTTATCGGGTTCTTCTGTTTCAGATAAAGTTCCTCGACAAACATATATACTATCGTGAGAATATATGGCAGGAAAACCCTGAAATCGACCATACCAATACGCCATAAGGCTACGGCCGCCACGAGATACACCCCCGCAATGGTACAGATAAACCTGTTGACACGGACGCCATCAATATCGTTCACCAGTCCGGTGTACTCCCACATCGTCAGTCCTGTTATAAGAGCAAACAACAGAATGATGGTATCCGGACGCATCATTCCCAACACCATTACAACGACATACACAATGCCGGTTATCGTACGGGTAATCAAGTTATTCATACAGCCTTCAGTACCCACAAACTTTGGCCCTTGCCCGCCGTAATGCAGACAAGAGCCAAAGCCCATGAGTTTGATATTACTTCGTTATACTATTAGTCTTTATTGTTGTCATCGTTCTCCTGCGACGGAACATCGGCATTATCAACCGGCGTATCCTTGGCTCCATCGGCCGAAGCCTCATACTCCGCCTGCGCTTTCTTCACCGCGTCGCTCTGGTCCTCCAACTTAGGAGCGTCGGCCGCCTTAGCCTTATCGAGTTTCTCGTTCTCCTCAAGGATCTCCTCTGAGCGGCTCTTGAACGGACGTTTGCCGAGGATTTCCTCTACATCCTTAGTATATATGACCTCCTTCTCGAACAGCAGCTGCGCCAGACGGTTATGGCCTTCCTTATGTTCAGAAAGAATCTGCTTGGCACGGTCGTACTGTCCGTTGATCATCTTCAGCACCTCACTGTCCATAACCTGCGCCGTAGACTCGGAGTAAGGCTTCTGGAACGAGTAGTCCTGGTTGTTGTAATAGCATATATTCGGCAGCTTGTCGCTCATTCCGGCATAAGCTATCATTCCGTATGCACTCTTCGTGGCACGCTCCAGGTCGTTCATGGCACCGGTGGAAATCTCGCCGACGAACAAATCCTCTGCTGCGCGGCCACCAAGGAGCGAGCACATCTCGTCGAGCATCTCCTCCTTCGTCGTGATGACGCGCTCCTCCGGCAGATACCATGCCGCTCCGAGAGCCTGGCCACGTGGAACGATGGTTACCTTTACCAATGGATTGGCATGTTTGCAGAACCAGCTTACAGTGGCATGACCAGCCTCATGGATGGCAATGGAACGTTTCTCCTCGGCGGTCATCACCTTTGTCTTCTTCTCAAGTCCTCCGACGATACGGTCAACGGCATCAAGGAAGTCCTGACTCGTAACTTCCTTTTTATTATGGCGCGCCGCTATCAGCGCAGCCTCATTGCAGACATTGGCGATGTCGGCACCAGAGAACCCCGGAGTCTGACGTGCCAGAAAGTCGACATCCAGACTCTTATCGTACTTCAGCGGACGGAGATGGACCATGAAGATAGCCTTTCGCTCCGCGAGGTCCGGCAGGTCGACATGTATCTGGCGGTCAAAACGACCGGCACGCATCAATGCCTTGTCGAGCATATCAGCACGGTTGGTGGCCGCAAGGACGATGACACCGGAGTTTGTACCGAAGCCATCCATCTCAGTGAGCAGTGCGTTCAATGTGTTCTCCCTCTCATCGTTGCCACCCATGGCCGGGTTCTTCGACCGCGCACGTCCTACGGCGTCAATCTCATCAATGAAGATGATACATGGTGCCTTTTCCTTAGCCTGACGGAAGACGTCGCGCACACGGCTTGCACCCACGCCGACGAACATTTCCACGAAGTCGGAACCACTCATAGAGAAGAACGGCACGCCGGCTTCACCAGCCACGGCCTTCGCCAACAGCGTCTTACCGGTTCCCGGAGGACCTATGAGCAGTGCACCCTTAGGGATTTTTCCTCCCAGTTCGGTGTATTTCTTAGGGTTCTTGAGGAAGTCCACGATTTCCTGCACTTCCTGCTTGGCCCCTTCCTGGCCTGCAACATCCTTAAAGGTGATACCCACAGCCTGCGACTTCTCGTAGAGCTTGGCCTTCGACTTGCCGACACTGAAGATGCCGCCGCCGCGTCCTCCACCGCTCATTCCACGCATAAGCCAGAACCACACGAGGATGATGAGCACCCACGGCAGCACATTAATCAGTATGTTTGTCAACAGACTGCTGTCGTTGTTCTTATAACTGAAGCCTGAGATTTTCTTCTGCTGTACAGCCGTGTTGAGAAAGGTCTCCAGGTTATCCGTTGAACCGATGTCGACCTTGACGTATGGGTCAGAGCCGAGGTTGCCCTGTCCGAAGACCTCACGCTGATGCTCGGGCTTCACATACATCTTCAACGTACTCTCGTCTTTGTTTATCTCCACCTTCGAGGCATATCCCTTATTAACATAATTAATAAAGGATGTATAGTCCTTGTCGATACTCACTGACGAGTTTCCAAAGCCATGCGAACTGCTCGAGAAGAAAATCAGCACCAGACTTATAATGACGAAGATGTATATCCAGTTCATATTGAACTTCGGCATCTTCGGCTGATTGTTGTTCTTGTTTGTATCCATTAAGCCTTTTGAAGCCGTCCCCGTGGGGATGGCATATTTTTAATCAGTTATATTATAAGTTTCTATTACTCACAGGACCTTCTCCCATTGGCCGATACCGGTCATCGGCATCAGTCGAGGTCGGGAACGGTCTCCAACTTAGCGTCCTCCCACAGATGCTCCAGGTCGTAGTACTGGCGCGTCTCCGGCACAAAGATGTGCACGAGAACGTCAACATAGTCCATGGCGACCCACACGGCATTGTCAAGGCCGATGCAGTTGACCGGCTTCTCACCGGTGGTCTCACGGACATAGTCGCTGACGGAACCGGCGATAGCCTCCACCTGCTGCGGCGAGTTACCCTGGCAGATGATGAAATACTTACAGACAGTACCGTCGATATGCGACAGGTCGGCAACGACTATTCCACTGCCCTTCTTGTCCTGTATACCTTTTATTACGTTCTTTACTAACTTTTCTGTTTCGTTCATATTTATTTTTTAGGAGAGTTAAGACAGATTTAAAAACATCCGTTCTACACTCTTATTCATCTGCAAAGGTAATGATTATTTTGTATTCGGGAACATGAAAATGCCTTTCGGACAAAGATTTTGTGTTTTTTTATAAAATTTCTTCGATTTTTCTTTGGTGGTTCACAAAAAAGCCGTACCTTTGCACTCGCAAAAAGGGAAACACCTTATGCGATATTGGGATATGGTGTAATGGTAACACTACAGATTCTGGTCCTGTCATTCCTGGTTCGAATCCGGGTATCCCAACCAACAGAGAGCCAAATTGCTTCAAAAAGCAGTTTGGCTTTTTTCTTTTCCACCCATTATCCTCCAATCATTCCACTATCACTTGATACTTTCATAACATGTTTAAAGCCCAAGCCGACTAAATAAATAATGTATACTGCCGCTGCTGACGGAAACAAAAAACCGTTTTTGTTTTGTATTGTCTTCGGTTTGCAGTATCTTTGCACCAAAATTAGCTAATAATATTAAGGAAGAAAAAATGATGACAGCAAACGAAATCCGCGACTCGTATCTTAAGTTCTTCGAGTCGAAAGGACATGTCATAGTTCCTTCAGCACCAATTGTTGTGAAGGACGACCCTACGTTGATGTTCACCAACGCCGGAATGAACCAATGGAAGGATATCATACTCGGAACAAAGGAACCAGAACCACGCCGCCGCACCGACTCACAGAAGTGTCTTCGCGTCAGCGGAAAGCATAATGACCTGGAAGAAGTTGGACGCGACTCTGCCCTCAGCCACCACACCATGTTCGAGATGCTTGGAAACTGGAGCTTCGGCGACTACTTCAAGGAAGGTGCCATCGACTATGCTTACGAATATCTTGTCGACGTACTGCACCTCGACCCTAAAGACCTGTATGTCACCGTGTTCGAAGGCGACCCGTCGGAGAATATCAGCCGCGACGACGAAGCCGCCGGCTACTGGCGCAAGCACTTTCCGGAGAACCATATCGTGAATGGAAACAAGCACGACAACTTCTGGGAGATGGGCGACACGGGACCATGCGGACCATGCTCGGAGATACACATTGACTTCCGTCCGGAAGAAGAGAAGAAGAGAGTTCCTGGCGAGCAGCTCGTCAACAAAGACCATCCACAGGTCATAGAGATATGGAACATTGTCTTCATGCAGTACAACCGCAAGGCCGACGGAAGTCTGGAGCCGCTGAAGATGCACGTCATTGACACCGGACTGGGCTTCGAGCGTCTGGTGCGTCTGCTGCAGGGTAAGAACTCCAACTACGATACCGACATCTTCACACCTATCATCTCTGAGATAGAACGTCTGTCGGGAAAGAAATACAATCACACCTTCCCGGAGGGACCGAACGGTGAGGGCGTTACATCGGAGGAGAAAGTCGACATCGCCATCCGCGTTGTCGCCGACCACCTGCGCGCCGTTGCCTTTGCCATTGCCGACGGACAGCTTCCGTCAAACGCCAAGGCCGGATACGTCATCCGCCGTATCCTGCGTCGTGCCGTACGCTACTCCTACACGTTCCTCGGTCAGAAACAGGCCTTCATGTACAAGCTCCTGCCGGTACTCGTCCATGAGATGGGCGACGCCTATCCGGAGCTCAAGGCACAGCAGGAGCTTATCGGCCGTGTGATGAAGCAGGAGGAAGAGAGCTTCCTGCGCACACTGGAGAACGGAATAGAACTTCTCTCTGCCGACATGGAGGAGATGAAGTCAGAAGGTAAAAAGCAGCTCGACGGCGAGAAGGCATTCCGGCTCTTCGACACCTACGGTTTCCCTCTTGACCTCACCGAGCTCATCCTCGGCGAGAACGGCTACACTGTCGACGAGAAGGGCTTCGATGCCGAGATGGCCAAGCAGAAAGCACGCGCACGCAACGCTGCCGCTGTGGAGAACGGTGACTGGGTTGTACTGAAGGAAGGCGAGCAGGAGTTTGTAGGCTACGACTATAACGAATACGAATGCCATATCCTCCGCTACCGTAAGGTGGTGCAGAAGAAGAACACATTCTATGAGGTTGTCCTCGACCACACACCATTCTACGGTGAGATGGGCGGACAGGTCGGCGACCAGGGAGACCTCGTCTCTGAGAACGAGACAGTACATGTCGTCGACACAAAGCGCGAGAACAACCAAAGCATACATATCATTAAGCAGCTTCCGAAGGATCCTACGGCCGATTTCATGGCTTGTGTCGACGTGGACAAGCGTGAGGGAAGCGCATGCAACCATACTGCCACACACCTCCTCGACTATGCCTTGAAGCAGGTCCTCGGCCCGCAGGTGGAGCAGAAAGGCTCATATGTAGACGATAAGGTTCTCCGTTTCGACTTCAACTACTTCGAAAAGGTCACCGACGACAAGATACGTGAGGTAGAGCGCATCGTAAACAGAATGATACGTGAGGACATCCCACTCGACGAGCACCGCGACACTCCTATCGAGGAGGCCAAGCAGCTCGGCGCCATAGCTCTCTTCGGAGAGAAATACGGCGACAAGGTGCGCGTAGTTAAGTTCGGACCGTCAATAGAGTTCTGCGGTGGTATCCACGTGAAGAGAACCGGCCACATCGGTTTCTTCAAGATTATATCCGAGAGTTCCGTTGCTGCCGGCATCCGCCGTGTGGAAGCCCTGACAGGAAAGGCCGCCGAAGAGGCCATCTATGAGGTTGAGGACACACTCAACGGAATAAGAGAGCTCTTCAACAATGCCAAGAACCTGCAGGCCACCATCGAGAAATCGATTAACGAGAACAGCGAGCTGAAGAAGGAGCTGGAAAGCTTCCGTCAGCAGAAGGTTGAGGAGATGAAAGGCAAGCTCGTAGCATCCGCTAAGGATGTCAACGGCACAAAGGTTGTCACTGCGGTGCTTCCTATCCAGCCTAATTCTGCTAAGGACTTGGTATTCAAGGTTCGCGAGGCTATTCCAGAGCACCTTGTATGCGTCATCGGCTCTATATTCAACGACAAGCCAATGCTCAGCGTGATGTTCTCTGAGGATATGGTTAAGGACCATAGCCTCAACGCCGGAAAGATTGTCCGTGAGGCCGCTAAGCTTATCAAGGGCGGTGGCGGCGGACAACCGCACTATGCACAGGCCGGCGGAAAGGACAAGGACGGTCTGTCAGCAGCCATCGACAAGGTGGTGGAGCTCTGCCAGCTGTAGAAGGTCCACTAAATTGGGAAAACAAATAACCCCTGACCGCAAACATCATTGCGGTCAGGGGCTTTTTATTTATAACAGCCTGTAGTTTCTAACTTACTCTCAAAGACTTCCTTGGCCACACGGCGGCCACGGAGAGAACGCACTCGGGGAAAGGAACGGAAATACTCGTCGCCGGTCTCCACCCATTTATGAAAGACAATGTCGGGAATGCGGCGGATTTGGAGTTCCAGACGGCCCGCGGAAGAGGGATTAACTGAGGACAGATAGCATGTGCCGTCGTTCATCTTCAGTCCAAGGACAAGATAGGTCTGCGGCTTCGGCGCCACACGCGGCTTCCATCCTTTCGTTGACGTCATCACACTTATATGGCGGCCGTACTTCCGATTGATAGCATCCATCATTCCGCGGAACACCACTCCATGCGGTGCACTGTCCTTAAGACCGGTATATGCTATGCTGAAGTGTATCATCTCATGGGTCATAACATCCTCCAACTGGTCCGAAGTCATAAGATAATAGTCGGAGATACTGATTAGAAAGGAGCTTTTCTCCGCACTCTTGAGCAGGGGAAGTCCGAAGGGACCGATGCGACGCCGACCGCGGAACATCTTAAAAGAAAACGTTCCGAGACGCGTCCTCGAATGAGCCACGCGGAACTTAGGTTCCGGCAGCTTACCGTCGAAGTATTTGTCGTTGCAGTGATGAAATAAAGTTCGGAGTTCATCAACGTTCATTTCCTGTTAACTTTTAAAGAGGTTTGGAATAAGGAGAGTATAGTCTGCACACAGAATCATTCCTTTGAGACTATTTGTTTGCCCGGCCAGTTGACCAGATAGAGATGACCTGTGGCACGGGTGAAGGCCGTATAAAGCCAGTGGAGGTAGTCCGGCGTCACCATCTCGTCGGTCATATAACCTTGGTCGATATACACATCGGTCCACTGTCCACCCTGTGCCTTATGACATGTTACCGCATAACCGAACTTCACCTGAAGAGCATTATAATAGCTGTCCTCCCTTATGTGCTTCATACGTTCAGATTTCAACGGCACATCGGCATAATCCTCCATCACAGCATTGAAGAGCTGCTCGTTCTGCTCACGGGTCAGGGCCGGCGACTCCGATGTCAGCGTATCGAGGATAACTGTCGTATCGAGTTCAAAATTATCATAGTCGGGGAATTCCAAGGATATATCGGCAAAATGGAAGCCGTACAGGTCGCGATAGTTGGACACCCTCCTGACTATCCCGCGATCGCCGTTGGCAATGAAGGGAACGGGAGCCTTAAGTTTAGGATCGAGATATTTGTTGCGGACCACCATAAGGATGTCGCCGGTGGAAAGGGCCTCCTCGCGGTCGAGGATGGTATTTCTGATACCTTGATTGTAGATGTTCGCACGCTTGTTGCTCCTGGTTATGACGATGGTGTCGTCAAGTCCAGCCGTACCATAGCTGGACCCAAGCTGTTCTATCAGCTCATCGCCTGGCACCACGGCCACATCCTGGAACGACACATCGACCTTTATCTGCTCCAAAAGAGAGGAGGCTGCATCGGACAAAGCCAGAGAGGAACCGTCATAGCCGCTTATCAGTCTCCGGATGTTCGTAGCATTGTAGAGGATACCGGAACGGCTGCCCTGGCGGACGACCTCGTTGAGGTCACACTCATGAACCTTCAGACCATAGGCACCAAGGATATCCGCACTGAGGGCTGGGCTCTCAGTCTCTCCCACCGGTGGAAGCTGGGCGCGGTCGCCGACCATAAGCAGACGGCAGTTGCGTCCCTGATAGACATAACGTATAAGGTCGTCGAGAAGACGTCCACTGCCGAAGGCGGAACTCTCATGTCCTGAGTTAGAGACCATCGAAGCCTCATCGACGATAAACAGTGTGTCCGCATGCAGGTTGTCGTTAAGGTTGAATGCCCCTGAAGGTCCACTGAACGACCGCTCTCTATAAATCTTCCGATGAATGGTCAGCGCCTCATGACCACTGTTCAGCGCAAAGACCTTCGCCGCACGTCCGGTAGGTGCCAGAAGCACCACCTTCTGCTTCAGAAGGGTCATAGCACGCACTATAGCACTGGCCAGCACCGTCTTACCGGTACCGGCGGAGCCACGCAGTATCATTGCGGCACGACTGTCGCGGTCGGTCAGGAAAGCCGCAAAAGTACGCAGGGCGGCACGCTGCTCCCCTGTAGGCTCAAACGGAAATTCTTTAAGTATTCGATAAGTTATTTCGTCTTCAAGCATTGGAATATTGGAATATTATTTGTAATTTTGCAAAGTTACAAAATAAAAAAGGAACAGGACTTTGAAATTCAACATTAATTATATCCTCATCGGTTGTGTAGTCGTACTTCTACTGCTGTGCGCCCTGAGCATAATTTATCCCAACAGTTGAGCAAGATGGACAATAACGACATAAGGAATCCGAGACTGCAGATGACAATCCGAATGAGCCGGAGTGCCATGAGCTTTGCTGTCGGCGACCCGAAGACTGACGGCAACATCGTCTATGAGCCTTACGAGCTCAACGGAAGCATATCGCTGTCGGCAAACCTACGCGAGGCCTTCGACTCTGTGGAACTGCTCCGGAGCGGTTACAAGAACGCACTGCTGCTCACCGACAGCACCGTCATGCTCGTTCCGCAGGAAGAATACGTCGAGGGCAAAGCCCCCTCACTATACCGCTACACCATTGGCGGCCACGAGAAGGACGACATCGCCCGCGCGGAACTGCCGGAGCTGAACGCTATAGCCGTCTTTGCCGTAAGCCACGACGTAAGAGTTGTGCTCCAGGATCATTTTGAGAACGTCAATATCCTGCCCGTCATCCTCCCCGTATGGCATCATCTATACCGCAAGGCCTTCACTGGCTCAAGGCAGAAGCTGTTCGCCTATTTCCATGACAAGCGGATGAACGTGTTCCGTTTCGACCATGCTCACTTCCGTTATGCCAACTGTTTCGACTGTGCTCATGCCCACGACGCACTCTATTATATATTATATGTATGGAAGCTGATGGGAATGGACAGCAACAATGATGAACTTTACCTTGTCGGCGACATGCCACATGCCGACTGGCTGAAGGAGAATATCGGCAAATATCTGTCACGTGCGTTTGCCATCAACGAGTCGGCCGACTTCAAACAGAACGCAATGGCGAAGCGAACGGACATTCCATACGACCTTAAAGCCATGTACCTGTAGAGGTGAAATGCCATATGAGAACTATAGGTAAACAGAGTGTGGCACAAGAGTCCAGCACATCAAGGTTTTAGGTCATAAAAAGAAGACAACGACCGTACATCGTTAACGTAACAAATAAATTACAGATGAGAATAATTACCGGAATATACAAGGGCCGCAGGTTTGATATCCCAAAGACATTTAAGGCCAGGCCCACCACCGATTTCGCAAAGGAGAACATCTTCAATGTCCTCATGGGCTACATAGACCTCGACGGTGCCGAGGCCCTTGACCTCTTCTCAGGTACCGGAAGCATCTCCCTAGAACTGCTGTCGCGTGGTTGCAAGGAGGTGGTGAGCGTGGAGAAAGACCGCGACCACGCCCGTTTCATCCAGCAGTGTATGCAGAAGATAAACGTTAAGAACGACATCCTCATCCGTGGCGACGTGTTTAAGTTCCTCAAAGGATGCAACCGGAAGTTCGACTTTATATTTGCCGACCCTCCTTACGCCCTACCGGAGCTGCCGACGATACCATCCCTCATCTTCGAGTACGGACTTCTGAAACCCGATGGTGTCTTCGTCTTCGAACATGGAAAGCACAACAGTTTTGAGGACAACCCTCATTTTAAGGAGCACAGAGAATACGGCTCGGTCAACTTCAGTATCTTTATGTGAAGTACTGATATGAAACTTTTATCAAGGGAGTGGCTATAGCCATTCCCTTTCGACTTGTTAGTGGAGCGTCCTGCTCATATCCACATCTTTAATCAGCCTTCTTAACCTCCTGCTTATATTGTTCGAGTAGCGTTCTGCTCATATTCACATCTTTAATAATAGCGGACGTAAGAGTTTGGTTCATTCAAAGTAGGGTAAAACTCGTCATGACACTACACTAGTAAGGGGAGACAAGCGACTTTCTCCAATGTGGGGGTGGGGTCTATCCCCATCCTCCAAGGATTTATAGATGACCTCTTTCTAACCTTTTAGGGGAAACAGAGGGGTCCTACCCTTGGAGGATGGGGATAAACCCCACCCCTACATTGGCTTCCGCAGAGCAATCTACATTGGCTTCCGCAGAAATAACTTTCTATACGTACTGATATTTTACTGTCGGAATCGAAGCATATAAGCGAACCGACTTAAACCGCAAATATGGGCAGTACGCTACACCAGTGTAGCGTACTGCCCATATTTACGTCCCTAATTTTACTATATAAAATATCAAAAATATTTACATCAAAATAGGTGTAGTACACTTGCATTGTAAGTGTACGGAAAATACATCGTAAATGTGCCCCTTTTACAAAAAAGTATACGGAAAATAGAATGCAAGTGTACGGAAAATGCAATCCACTGAGCAACAGTAAGTTACAAAGAGGATTTTGAAAAGATTGATTTTGAAATATATTTACATGTTTTTCTCGCGTTAAGTCACATCAACGGCGACAAAAGCCTAACCAGACTCTCCCACAGTCTGATGAGGAACGAGCGGTGAGAGAGGTCCTTCACCTGATCTATTGGCACACACTCCTTCTCGTCCTCGGCGAAGACCTCTTTGAATCTCAGGGCCATATCCCGGTCATAAAGGAAGGCGCAGCACTCGAAGTTGTGCTCAAAGCTCCGAAAATCGACATTCAACGAGCCACAGGAGACGAGGGAGTCATCGCTTATTATCACCTTGCTATGATTGAAGCCAGCCTTATAGAAGAGCACCGTCACGCCAGCTTCCACCGTTTCCATGACATACGACGTCGTCGCCCACTGCACCAGTTGTGAGTCATTCTTAAGCGGAAGCATCAGGCGCACGTCAACTCCGGCCAAGGCTGCAGTTCTCATAGCGAAGAGAACAGGTTCTGTAGGCATGAAGTAAGGTGTCTCAATATACACATATTTCTTTGCGTTGAGCAGTATATTGACATAACCTTGTTCTATTGTGGGCCAGCTGTCGGTAGGATTACTCGACACGATTTGCATCAGGCAGTCGTTATCCTTCGCTATATTCTGAGGGTAGTATTTTCTGTTTGTTATCAACGTCTGGTCCACGAAGTACCAGTCGATAAGGAAAGCGCGCTGGAGACCATAGACAGCCGTGCCCTCAATCTTCATGTGTGTGTCGCGCCATGGGGTGTGTTTCTTTCCTTTTCCATATCCCTTCACATAACGCAGGGCGATGTTCATTCCTCCGATAAATCCCACCTTACCGTCGATGACGATAACTTTCCTATGGTTGCGGTAGTTGGCTTTGCTGGTAAACACAGGAAACTTCACCGGCATGAAGGGATGGACCTCGATGCCCTCTTCACGCATGCGCTCATAGAAACTGTTCTTCACCGACCAGCAAGCCACATCGTCATAGATAAGGCGCACCTCTACGCCTTCCCGGGATTTGGCGATAAGCGCGTCGGATACGAGTCGTCCGAGTGCGTCATCGCAGAAGATGTACACATCGATATGGATATGATGACGGGCTTTGGCTATCTCCGCGAGCAAGGCAGGAAAGAACTCATAGCCGTCCTTGTATATCTCCACCGTGTTTCCCTTGAAAGGCAGTGCCATCTGCTGGTTTGTGAAGAGGTCTATAAGCTTCCGGTGCTCATCGGGGAGCGTCAGGTTCCGCTGTTCCACAAATTCGAACATGGAACGTTTCGTCAACTGGTCGAGGCTTTTCTTCGAGACTATATGTTCCCGTCGGATGTTCTGTCCGAAGAAAAAGTAAAGGATTATACCCAGCAGAGGTATAAACCACAGAACAAGTATCCATGCCATGGTCTTGGCCGGTTGACGGTTGTCCATAAGTATGGTTATCATGGTCAGCACGACCACGACTGCATAGATGACAAATATGAGCCAGTGGATGTAAATCATATCGAAAAGCGTTACTCTTCCTGCCGGAAGCAGCACTACGACCGGACTAATGTCAGCCGGAGAGCACAATCAGACCACAATGTTGTTTCCGAGTTTCTTTGCCAGGATATTGCGTATCTCCTGCATCTTCTTTATCTCTGCCATGACCTGCATTATCCTCTCAGGCTCCTTGATGGAGAATATCTCTTTCTGAAGGTCCTTAAGATGACGGTTGACATAGCTGAGGCGGAAGTCGAGTATCATGTGCATGACCTGCTCACGGAGCGACTCCTCACTATTTTTTATCTGAAGGCTCTCGGAGAGTTGGTATCTCTCTACACCAAGACTCGAAGCCAGCGTACTGACATTGATGTCGGGATGGTTTGCAAAATAAGTTATTGACACAAACGACGGATCGGAACTTTTCTCCACGGCCTCCTCCAGAATGGAGTTGTAAAGTGGAGTGGAGAACGACAGGTTGTCGAGCCCAAGGTCATAGGCGATATACTGCGCCACGGTCAGATTAGTCTTGCTGCCGGTCGTCTGATCCTCCACATCACGGAAGATGATCTCGTTTCCGTGCCGGATTATCATCTCCAGGAGCAACTTCTCCACACGGGACACCGCGGCGGTATTTACCGTCGGACGCTGCACGGTAGCAGGGTTGTCAGCCGGAGCTGACTGGACAGGTGCAGTGGTATTCTCCTCCACCGGTGCTGCCGGCGCCGGAGTGGTCTCCCGGTTCTTATGAATAGCCCTGTTCATCTGCGCTATGAGCGTAGCCTCCGGCACACCGGTGCGCTGAGAGCATTCACGGATGTAAGTGTCGCGGAGTATCGGGTCCTTGATAATAGCTATACTGTTGACAACATCGTTTATAGCTTGCGAACGCTTTATCGGGTCCGTGATGCCACTGACAGTGCGGTCGATACGGAAGATTATAGAGTCGGTGGAATTATTGGTGATGAACTCCCGGAGCTGTTCCGGGGTGTGGCTCTTGGCAAAGTCGTCTGGGTCCTGGCCGTCGGGAAGGAAGAGCACGCTGACATTCATGCCTTCGCCATGGATAAGGTCACTGTTGCGGAGAGCCGCGTTCACTCCGGCATCATCACCATCGTAAATAAGTGTGATATTGTTTGTGAAACGGTGGAGCTTGCGAATTTGCTGCAGTGTGAGGGCGGTACCTGAGCCTGCGACGACATTCTCCGCGGAACTCTGCGACATGCTGATGACGTCGGCCTGTCCCTCGACGAGTATCACACGGTCATCTTTCCTTATGGCCTGCTTAGCCTGGTTGAGTCCGAAGAGCTCATTACCCTTATGGTATATCTCAGAGTCGGGAGAGTTGACATACTTCTGCATCACGCCGTGAGTACGGGAGTCGAGCACACGGCCATTGAAACCCACCACTTTGCCGCTCAGCGAGAACCAAGGGAAGATGACGCGGCCTGCGAAACGGTCGATGAGCTCACCATTGTCACGTTTATAGCACAGTCCCGTCTTGACGAGATACTCCTCCTTATAGCCCGCCTTCAGCGCAGCCTCGCTGAGAGCGTGACGGTTCTGCGGCGCATAACCGAGGTGGAACTTCTTTATTGTGTCGTCGCGGAAGCCACGGCTGCGGAAGTACTGCAGTCCGATAGCTATACCGTCAACATCATGGTGCAGGATATCCTCAAAGTATTTCAGTGCCCACTCGTTGAGAAGGAACATCGACTCGCGGTCGCCTTCCTGCCTCTTCTCCTCGGCCGAGAGCTCGCGCTCGTGAATCTCTATATTGTACTTCCTAGCCAGCCACCGCAGTGCCTCCGGATAGGTGAGGTTCTCCAGCTCCATGAGGAAGTTCACGGCGTTGCCGCCTTTCCCACAGGTGAAGCAATGGCATATACCGCGTGAGGGCGATACGGAGAACGACGGGTGCGAGTCGTTATGGAAGGGGCACAGACCTATATAGTTTATGCCGCGCTTCTTAAGCGTCACAAAGTCGGATACCACCTCGACAATGTTTGTGGCATCCATGATTCTGTCTATCGTCGCTCTGTCTATCATAACCTATAATTAATACGTGCAAAGATACGAAATCGTTATTACAACACAAAATAATTATGTTCATTTTCGTCTCTATCGTCTTCTTTTACATTCAACCTTCGAAAAACGCACATGTATGCACAAACAAACAGAAGTGTGCACGTTTGCACCCGAAATGTGCATTTTAACCCCGTTTTATTTTGAGAGCGAGTAAATTATTTGTAACTTTGTCGCCGATTAATCAAAGAATATCAAAATAACATTTTAATATTTCGTATGAAATTAAACATTGTAGTGCTTGCCAAGCAAGTACCTGACACACGAAGTGTGGGCAAAGACGCCATGACTGCCGAAGGAACGGTAAACCGTGCCGCCCTGCCTGCAATTTTCAATCCAGAAGACTTAAACGCCCTTGAGCAGGCTCTCCGCATTAAAGACCAGTATCCTGACTCAAAAGTAACAATGCTCACCATGGGTCCTCCACGTGCCGGAGAGATTATCCGTCAGGGACTGTACCGTGGTGCCGACTACGGATACCTCCTCACCGACCGTAAGAGTGCAGGTGCTGATACCCTCGCTACATCCTACTTCCTCGCAAAAGGCATTGAGAAGATTGCCGAAGTAACTGGAAAGATTGACCTCGTTCTCGGTGGACGGCAGGCCATCGACGGTGATACGGCACAGGTTGGTCCGCAGGTTGCACAGAAGCTGGGCCTCAACCAGGTGACATACGCCGAAGAGATAGAGAAGATTGAAGACGGAAAGGCTACCATCCGCCGCCATATCGACGGTGGTGTGGAGACCGTAGTGGCTCCTCTGCCAGTACTTGTCACGGTCAACGGAACAGCTGCTCCGGCACGTCCTTGCAATGCCAAGCTCGTCATGAAATACAAGTACGCCACATGTCCTATGGAGCGTAAAGGCGACGAGCCGTGGGCAGACCTCTACGAGAGTCGTCCTTACCTGACACTGGGCCAGTGGAGCATCGCCGACTGTGGTGCGGACTACGACCAGTGCGGACTCGCCGGTTCCCCGACGAAGGTGAAGGCTGTGAAGAATATAGTCTTCCAGGCTAAGGAAAGCAAGACCCTCACCAGCAGCGATGCCGATATAGAGGGACTCGTTAAAGAATTGTTGGATGAAAAAATCATTGGCTAAGATATGAACAACGTTTTTGTATATTGCGAAATAGAGAAGACCACCGTTGCAGAGGTCTCTCAGGAACTGCTTACCAAAGGCCGCAAGCTGGCCAATGAGCTCGGTGTCGACCTGGAGGCCGTCGTTGCCGGCACAGGCATCAAAGGAAAGGTTGAGGACCAGATACTGCCTTACGGCGTCGACAAGCTCTACGTCTTCGACGGCGAGGGACTCTTCCCTTACACATCGGCACCTCACACGGATATCCTCGTAAACCTCTTCAAGGAGGAGAACCCGCAGATAGCCCTTCTCGGAGCTACGGTCATAGGACGCGACCTCGGACCACGCGTGTCGTCATCACTGACAAGTGGTCTCACTGCCGACTGCACCCAGCTGGAGATTGGCGAATACGACGACAAGAAAAGCGGCAAGCACTACGACCATCTGCTCTACCAGATACGCCCGGCATTCGGTGGTAACATCGTTGCCACCATCGTAAACCCTGACCACCGTCCGCAGATGGCCACCGTAAGAAGCGGTGTCATGCAGAAAGCTCTCTACGAGGGCAAGGCTAAAGGCGAAGTCGTTTATCCTGACGTGAAGAAATATGTGGACCCGGCTTCCTATGCCGTACAGGTCATCGACCGTCATGTAGAGGCTGCGAAGAACAACCTTAAGGGCGCTGCCATCGTTGTGGCAGGTGGCTATGGAATGGGGTCCAAGGAAGGCTTCGACATGCTCTTCCAGCTCGCAAAGGAACTTCACGCAGAAGTTGGAGCAAGCCGTGCCGCCGTTGACGCAGGATGGGTCGAACACGACCGTCAGATTGGACAGACAGGTGTTACCGTTCATCCAAAGGTATATATCGCTTGCGGTATCTCCGGACAGATACAGCATATCGCTGGTATGCAGGATGCAGGTATCATCATCTCTATAAACAGCGATCCGGACGCACCTATCAACCAGATAGCCGACTATGTCATCAACGGCACCGTTGAGGATGTCCTTCCGAAGTTAATCAAGTACTACAAACAGAACAGCAAATAAACATGAATTACTATACAGACCATCCAGAGATTGCGTTCCACCTGAACAGCCCTCTGATGAAGCGTATCGTCGAACTGAAGGAACGCGACTACGCCGACAAGGATAAATATGCCGATGCTCCTGTCAACTTCGAGGATGCCATCGAAAACTATAAGCGCCTGCTGGAGATTACCGGCGACGTTGCCGCTAACATCATAGAGCCCAACTCTGAGGCCGTTGACCTCGAGGGCCCGCACCTCGTCGACGGACGCATGCAGTATGCGTCGAAAACCTACGAGAACTTGGATGCCACACGCAAGGCTGGACTGTGGGGAATATCCATGCCACGTCAGTTCGGCGGACTGAATGTTCCTAACACCGTGTTCTCAATGCTTTCTGAGGTTATCAGTGCTGCCGATGCCGGTTTCCAGAACGTATGGTCGCTGCAGAGCTGTATCGACACGCTCTATGAGTTCGGTTCAAAGGAGCAGCAAGAAAAGTACATTCCACGCATCAGCAATGGCGAGACCATGTCAATGGACCTTACCGAGCCTGACGCCGGCTCCGACCTTCAGCACGTCATGCTCAAGGCATCACAGGACGCCGACGGCACATGGCGTTTGAATGGTGTGAAGCGCTTCATTACAAACGGCGACTCAGACATTCACCTCGTACTGGCACGGTCAGAGGAAGGCACACGCGACGGACGCGGACTTTCCATGTTCATCTATGACAAGAGAGACGGCGGTGTAACGGTACGTCATATCGAGAACAAGCTCGGTATCCACGGCTCACCAACATGCGAGCTGGTCTTCAAGAATGCAAAGGCAGAACTCTGCGGTGAACGCCGTCTAGGACTTATCAAGTATGTCATGAGCCTTATGAACGGAGCGCGACTGGGTATTGCCGCACAGAGCGTTGGAGTAGAGCAGGAAGCATACAACGAAGCACTTGCTTACGCCAAGGAGCGCCAGCAGTTCGGCAAGAAGATTATCACATTCCCGGCTGTCTACGACATGCTCTCACGCATGAAGGCAAAGCTTGATGCCGGCAGAAGCCTGCTCTATCAGACAGCAAGGTATGTAGACATCTACAAGGCTCTGGAGGATATCTCACGCGAGCGCAAGCTCACACCTGACGAGCGCAAGGAAATGAAGAAGTACAGTCGCCTGGCTGACGCCTTCACGCCAGTAGCCAAGGGCATGAACTCTGAATACGCCAACCAGAACGCCTATGACGCCATTTCCGTCCACGGTGGCTCAGGTTTCATCATGGAATATAAGAGCCAGCGCCTTTATCGCGACGCACGCATCTTCTCCATCTATGAGGGAACGACACAGCTTCAGGTCGTCGCTGCCGTCCGTTATATCACCAACGGAACATACCTTAATATTATTAAGGAGATGCTCGCAGAGGATGTCAGCGAAGATATGAAGCCTCTGAAGGCACGCGTTGAGAAGCTTGTCGCACTCTATGAGGAGGCCGTCGAGAAGGTAAAGGCTGACGGCAACCAGGACGAGCACGACTTCCTCGCAAGACGTCTGTACGATATGACCGGCGACATCATCATGTCGCTCCTCATCATCAACGACGCAAGCAAGGCACCGGAGCTCTTCGCCAAATCGGCAAACGTATATGTACGTGGTGCCGAGGAAGAGGTTATTGGACACGCTGCGTACGTAAAGGCCTTCGACGCTGACAACCTGAAGTACTTCGCCGAGGACGCTTCTGAGGATGCTTCTGAGGAATAGTATATTATAATAAGGTTATAATAACGCTCTAACCCCAGACTGCGGACACATCCACGGGCTGGGGTTATTTTATTAAAGAAGACAATATGAAGAAAGCTTTTCTATTGGCCATAACGCTTCTGACACTCATCTCATGCGGAAGCAGCAGTCAGAACAAGCCCGTCGACGACACAGAACCGAAGAAGGTAAGTCTGTCCGACTCCATCGTCGGCAACTGGATACAAGCCGATGCTGAGGACACTGGCGAGATGTCGGACACTACCGGCTTCGTCCTTCAGAAAGGTGGCAAGGCACAGTCGATAAACATGCCGACTTATCAGTACCAGTCATGGAGTCTGAAAAACGACACCATCATCATGAAGGCCGTCTGCAATGCTGAAGGCCTACCCGTTGACACCACCGTCAGCGACACGGGTATCGTCGACATTAAGGCCAACACCATCACCCTATTTGGTGGCGACATTATTTATAAAAGGAAATAGTTTCCAGGTTGCATCGGAAACGTTTATACAGAAATTTAAGATTTCCAACGCTTGTTTTTACTGCCTTACAAATGATTGTTCGCTGCGTAGATTTTAATCATTCCCTGCGTAGCGAACGATCTTTTTCTATAGCGTTGACCCCGCAAGAATGCAGCTTCAAACCCATTCAATCAATAACTTCGTCGCACGCCTCGCTTTCTCTCCCTTCTCTACTTGTCTCATATCCGTTATCCAACTGACGGGCCACACCTGTCAGTGATGTCGATGTGCTCGTCGAGGATAATGCCACATACCACAAGCACAGACATCCCCTGACTTCGTCAATGCGTCACCCTGAATCGAGAATAAGTTTTTGGAAAATAGTCACGTACAGACTT
>ONDK01000005.1 GCA_900316565.1 uncultured Prevotella sp.
CTGGTAACTATATTTCCCCTAAAAGAAGTCTTTCATTGCTGTTGAATGCTCTATTAATCGCCAACTTACACTGTTTTTATTTTTCTTACTCATGTGACTATAAAATCAACTATTAAAAAATGATATAACTGATAGTATCATGTGGAAATAAAAAGGACGCACAGACCACGAGAAATTCATGGGTCTGATGCGTCCCTTTACACATTATTTATATAGCCCCCTATGGCGGACGGATGATGCCAGCACACTGAAGGCCATGAAAGTCGCTACTGATGCTGTTCGCGCAGGAGGTCGTTGACCGTCTTCACCGGGTTGAAGGTGGAGAGCGGTACCTCAACGAACACCGTGTTCCAGTCGCTCATTGAGCCGTTCCACAGTCCGGGGAGCTCCAGAGCCTTCAGATCACGGCCGTTCTTACTCTTAGAGGAGATGAAGCCCGTGGTCTTGTCGACATAGTCAGGAAGGTTGAAAGGCTTGCCCTTATAGTCCTTTGTGGCGCAGACAAGGTCTACGGGATTGAAATGAGTGCCCTGCTTGAACATACTTACATACTCCTCGTTGCTCTGGTCAATCTGACTCGACTCGAGGATTTGCAGGCTTATAGTGCCATCCTGGTTGTATGTGAGGAACGGACCACCGCCAGGTTCTCCGACATTTTTAACCATTCCGCATACACGCATCGGACGGTTGAGTTTCTTGCGCAGGTAGATTACCAGGTCGGCATCCTCCAGCTCCTTGATGTCTGGCTTGCGGCAGCAGAGGTCGCGCTGCAGGAAGCGGATAATCTCCTCGAGTTTCTCGTGATTGTATGTGCCGCTGTCGAGGACGCGCAGATACTCGAAGGCCTTCTTCTGAAGAGTCACGAGCACACCGGCGATGAGCTGCTTATACGTAACGGTATCGCCTTTCAAGCGGTCAGGCACCACATTGTCGATATTCTTTATGAATACTATGTCAGCATCAATCTCGTTGAGGTTCTCGATGAGAGCTCCATGACCACCCGGACGGAACAGCAGTGAGCCATCCTCGTTGCGGAACGGCGTGTTGTCAGGGTTCACGGCAACGGTATCCGTGCTCGGCTTCTGCTCGGAGAAGGTGATGTCATACTTCACCCCGAAGCGTTTCTCATACTTGCCGACTTTCTCGGCGACCTTTGCCTTGAAGAGGTCCATATGTTCATGGCTGACGGTGAAGTGCACATGTGCCTCGCCATTGGAGCTGGCATACAGTGCAGCCTCAACGAGGTGCTCCTCCATCGGGGTGCGCGGTCCGTCATCATAATTATGGAAGAGGAGCAGGCCCTTTGGCAGCTGTCCGTAGTTAAGGCCTTCGCCGTTGAGCATATTGGCCACGATAGCCTTATACTCTCCGGCCTCCAGCATTTCTTTGAGGCTCTTGCCGTTATTCTGCTTGCACTTGTCACACAATGCCTTATGGAAGGCAAACTTCTTGATACCAGCGAAGAATTCCTTCTCAAAATCGGTCTCCGGCTTATCATGATCCCCGTTGAGGAAAGCGAACATATTCTTAAACATACGGCTTGCAGCTCCGCTGGCAGGCACGAACTTCACGATACGGTGTCCTTCGTCCTTGTACTCCTGCCACGTCCGGATGTACTTGTCGCGCTCCTCGTCAGTGGGGACGTAGATGCCCTTACCAGCCGCAGCAGCGCCCTCAAGCTTCAGGAACGGGAAACCGGTCTTGAACTGCTCGAACTCTTCTCTTAGTTTCTCTTCAGAAATGCCCTTCTGGGCAATCTGTTTCTTGTCTTTGTCCGATAACATATTAAATTGTTTTAGGTTTTACTATTTATTCAGCAAAAGTACACAAAAACTTTAAAATAACAAAAACTTATGGTTTAAATCGGAAAAAATTTATAACTTTGTATCATTATTAGAATCGTAAGCTCTTGGATATGGAAGACAAACTGATTTTTACAGAAGAAGAGTTGAAGACAGCACAAGCACTTTGGTCCGAACTGAACGACAAACTGGAGGGAGTCTTCCAGGATGACGACGGCAAACACCTTCATGCCACGCTGTTGGAAGCTGCCGGGAACGGCAAGTTGGAACGCGACGCCTTTGGCCTCAACCCTGTTGTCAACGCCTTGCAGACTGCAAAGATAGCCATTGACGACATAGGGCTGAAACGCGACGGCGTGATGGCCATCATGCTCCACGATACGGTACGCTGTGGCTTTCTGAGCCTTGAGGATGTGGAGAAGGAGTATGGCAAGGGCGTGAAGACCATCATCCACGGTCTGGTAAAGATACAGGAGTTATACAAGAAGAACCCGAAGATAGAGAGTGAGAACTTCCGCAACCTGCTTCTAAGTTTCGCTGAGGACATGCGCGTCATACTGATAATGATTGCCGACCGCGTGAACCTCATGCGGCAGATACGCGACACGCCGAACGAAGAGGCTCGCCACGAGGTGTCGGAAGAAGCCAGCTATCTCTATGCGCCCCTTGCCCATAAGCTCGGACTGTACCAGCTGAAGAGCGAGTTGGAGGACCTGAGCCTGAAATATCTGGAGCACGACGCCTACTATGAGATAAAAGAAGACCTCAACGCCACTAAACGTGCACGCGACGCATATATAGAGAGGTTCATAGGCCCGGTGAAGGAGCATCTGGAAGCCGCCGGACTGAAGTTCCATATCAAAGGACGAACGAAGAGCATACACTCCATCTGGCAGAAGATGAAGAAACAGCACTGCGGCTTCAACGGCATCTATGACCTCTTCGCCATAAGGATAATCCTCGACTCACCACCCGAGAAGGAGAAGATGCAGTGCTGGCAGGTGTACTCCATCATCACCGACATGTACCAGCCGAATCCAAAACGGCTGCGCGACTGGCTGTCAGTGCCGAAGTCGAACGGTTATGAGAGTCTTCATATCACCGTCCTCGGACCGGAGAACAAATGGGTGGAGGTGCAGATACGCACCGAGAGGATGGACGAGATAGCCGAGCACGGACTGGCGGCACACTGGCGCTACAAAGGCATCAAGGCTGAAGGCGGCCTCGACGACTGGCTGGCCAGCATACGCTCAGCGCTGGAGGCCGGCAACGACCTCGAGGTCATGGACCAGTTCAAGAGCGACCTCTATGACAAAGAGATTTATGTGTTCACCCCTAAGGGCGATCTGCTGAAGTTCCCCAAGGGAGCCACAGTGCTCGACTTCGCCTATCACATCCATTCCAAGATTGGAAACACCTGCGTAGGCGGAAAGATTAACGGCAAGAACGTCAGCCTGAGAACACAACTCCACAGCGGCGACACGGTGGAGGTGAACACCTCCGCCCACCAGCAGCCGAAGCTGGAGTGGCTGAAGATTGTCAAGAGCTCCCGTGCCAAAGGGAAGATACGTCTTGCCCTGAAGGAGGCGCAAGTGAAGAACGGCACCTATGCCAAGGAGATGCTTGAGCGCCGGTTGAAGAACAGAAAGATAGAGTTCGATGATGGTGTCATAGCTCATGTCATAAAGCAGTCGGGCTTTAAGGAGGCCAGTGAGTTCTATCAGAGCATCGCCGAGAACAAGCTCGACATCAACAATATAATAGACAAATACCAGGAAGTCTACAACCACGACCACAACGTCGGCGAGACGAAGACTGCGGAAAGCGCTCAGAACTTTGAGTTCGAGAACCCCGGTGAGGACATTGCCCGCAATGACGATGTGCTGGTCATCGACAAGAACCTGAAGGGTATAGACTTCTCACTTGCTAACTGCTGTCATCCCATCTATGGCGACCCTGTCTTTGGCTTCGTCACCGTCAACGGTGGAATAAAGATACACAGGACCGACTGCCCTAACGCCCCGGAGTTGAGAAAGCGCTACGGATACCGCATAGTGAAGGCCCGGTGGAGCGGAAAGGGCCAGAGCCAGTATGCCATCACGCTCCGTGTCATCGGCAATGATGACATTGGCATCGTCAGCAATATCACGAATGTCATATCCAAGGAAGAGAAGATTATCATGCGGTCGATAAACATCGACAGCCATGACGGTCTCTTCTCCGGCAACCTCGTTGTGCTCCTTGAGGACACGTCGAGGCTCAGCTCACTTGTCAAGAAGCTCAGGACCATCAAAGGCGTGAAGGAAGTAAGAAGGCTATAGGAGGGTTACAAATTATTAGATTGTTACGAAAACAAGACTTTTTGCAAACAATTTGACGCAAAATAGAAGAAATTTTGTAATTTTGCACCCTACATGAACAAGACAAATAAAATGAAACCGACAGCCATATTGCTTCTGCACTGCCCTGACCAACAGGGCATCATATCAGAAGTGACAAAGTTCATTACCGATAACGACGGTAATATTGTCTACCTTGACCAGTATGTTGACCGTGAGGACGGCATGTTCTTTATGCGCATAGAGTGGGAACTGGAGAACTTCACGGTACCACGCGAGAAGATAGAGGACTACATCCGCACTCTCTACGGCCAGCGTTATGACATGACCTTCCACCTCTATTTCAGCGATGTACGCCCACGCATGGCAATCTTCGTCAGCAAGATGAGCCATTGTCTTTATGACCTGCTGGCGCGCTGGAAAGCGGGTGAGTGGAACGTGGACATACCATGCATCATCAGCAATCACGAGGACCTGCGGTATGTGGCAGACCAGTTCGGCATCCCCTACTATGTATGGTCCATAAAGAAGGACCATTCCAACAAGGCCGAAGTCGAGGAAGCGGAGATGAAACTGTTGAAGGAAAAGAAGATAACGTTCATCGTCCTGGCACGCTATATGCAGATCATCAGCGACGAGATGATAAAGGCCTATCCTCACCACATTATTAATATACACCACTCATTCCTTCCTGCCTTCGTCGGGGCAAAGCCCTATCATCAGGCATGGGAACGCGGTGTGAAGATTATCGGAGCCACAAGCCATTATGTCACGGCAGAACTCGATGCCGGACCGATAATAGAGCAGGACGTGATGCGTGTGAGCCATAAGGACACACCGGAGAGCCTCGTGCTCAAAGGCAAGGATCTGGAAAAGATTGTGCTCTCACGTGCCGTCAAGAAGCACATAGAGCGTAAGATACTCACATACAACAACAAGACGATAATCTTTTCATAAGACAAGAGCCGTCCAAGGGGCTTCCATGAGAAGTTCACCCGGAGGCTGACTGATAGAAATGAGTGTAGCAATAGTAAAATACAACGCAGGCAACATACGGTCGGTGGTCAACGCACTGCGCCGGTTGGGCGTGGAGCCGGTACTCACCGATGACGCCGATGAGCTCCGCAAGGCCGACAAGGTCCTCTTTCCCGGCCAGGGGGAGGCACGCACCGCAATGAGCTATCTGCGCGAGCATCATCTCGACGAGGTGATAAAAGGACTCACACAACCCGTTCTCGGCATCTGCATAGGACAGCAGCTGCTATGCAAGCATTCCGAGGAGGGCGACACCGACTGTCTGGGCATCTTCGACACCGACGTCTACCGCTTCCGTCCCACACGGCATGAGGACAAGGTTCCGGCAATGGGATGGCAGGAGGTAAGGCCCACAGAGCATTCGGGTATCTTCCTTAATGGTAAAGGTTCCGGCTCGGGAAAGCCGAAGGAGTCCGACTACTTCTACTTCGTCCACAGCTTTTACGTTCCTCTCTGCAAGTGGACCATAGCTGAGGCCGACTACATTCTTCCTTATTCGGCCGCTCTACACAAGGACAACTTCTGGTCTACGCAGTTCCACCCGGAAAAGAGCGGCGAGGCCGGCGAGCAGCTTCTAAAAAACTTCTTAGCACTATGATTGATATTATTCCAGCCATAGACTTGATTGACGGCAAATGCGTCAGACTGACCAAAGGCGACTATAGCCGCAAAAAGGTTTACAACGACGACCCGGTAGCTCAAGCTAAGGAGTTTGAGCGGCAGGGATTCAGACGGCTGCATGTCGTCGACCTTGACGGCGCAAAGTCGAAGCATATCGTCAACGATGACGTCCTGAGAAGGATAACAAACGCAACGGGGCTGAAGGTGGACTTCGGAGGCGGCATAAAAACCGATGAGGACATCGAAAAGGCTTTTGCTGCTGGTGCCGCCATGGTAACCGTAGGAAGCATTGCCGTTACGAAGCCGGACTTGTTCATCGACTGGCTTAACCGCTACGGTGCCGACCGGCTCATCTTGGGAGCAGACGTCAGGAACGGTAAAGTGAGCATAAACGGATGGAAGGAGGACTCTGCCGAGGAGCTCCTGCCATTTCTGAAGAAATATGTTGAGGCGGGGGTGAGGAACGTCCTATGCACAGACATATCAAAGGACGGAACCCTGCAGGGACCGGCCAGGGAGTTGTACAAGCAGATTATGGCCAAGTATCCTCATCTCAACGTCATAGCCTCGGGAGGTGTGTCAGGCAACGAGGACCTCGCAGGACTGGCGGCCGACGGCATACCGTCGGCCATAGTGGGCAAGGCATGGTACGAGGGACGCATATCGGCAGAGAAATGCCGCAACCTCATGGGTTTCAATGCCAACAAAGGACTGGCCAAGAGGATAATACCCTGCCTCGATGTCAAGAACGGCGAGACGGTAAAAGGCACAAACTTTGTAAACCTCAGAAGTGCAGGCGACCCCGTGGAACTAGGAAAACTGTACTCTGACTCCGGTGCTGACGAGCTTGTCTTTCTGGATATCACAGCCAGCTATGAGGGCAGGAAGACATTCACCGACATGGTCACGAGGGTGGCCAAAGAGATAAACATCCCATTCACTGTCGGTGGAGGAATAAACGAGTTGTCGGATGTAAAACGGCTTCTCGATGCAGGTGCCGACAAGGTGAGTGTCAACTCCGCGGCAATCCGCCGTCCGGAGCTTATCAACGAGATAGCCAGCGAGTATGGCTCGCAGGTCTGCGTCTGTGCCATTGATGCCAGAAACGATGCCGACGGATGGCACTGCTACATCAAAGGCGGACGCGAGAGAGTGGAACTCGGACTCTTCGACTGGGCAAAAGAAGTGGCCGAACGCGGTGCCGGAGAGATACTCTTCACGTCGATGGACCATGACGGCGTGAAGGAGGGCTTCGCCAATGAGGCGTTGGCAAGGCTCTCAGAGGAAGTGCCCATACCAATCATAGCCAGCGGCGGTGCGGGAAAGATGGAACATTTCCGCGATGCTTTTGTTGATGGCAAAGCTGACGCGGCTCTTGCCGCCAGCGTCTTCCACTTCGGAGAAATACAAATTCCGGATTTGAAGGAATACCTCCGCAACGAAGGAATAAACGTAAGAATATAATTATATCATACGCTCTCCCTTGGAGAGGCATAGTGAGGGACATATATGGAAATAGATTTCAAAAAGATGGACGGTCTTGTGCCGGCAATCATCCAGGACGCAAGGACAAAGAATGTGCTGATGCTCGGCTTCATGAATGAGGAAGCATACAAGAAGACGATAGAAACGGGAAAGGTTACATTCTGGAGCCGTTCACGCAAATGTCTGTGGACAAAGGGTGAGACATCTGGTAACTTTCTCAACCTTGTAAGCATAAAGAACGACTGCGACAACGACACACTTCTGGTGCGCGTCAATCCAGTTGGTCCTGTATGTCACAAGGGCACTGACACCTGCTGGGCTGAGGACAACGTCTATGAGCCGGTTAGTTTCCTCTCCGAACTTCAGGAGTTCATCGCCAAGCGCAAGGAGGAGATGCCGGAGAACAGCTACACCACTACCCTCTTCAAGAAAGGAACGAAGAGGATAGCCCAGAAAGTGGGTGAGGAAGCACTTGAGACCGTCATCGAGGCGGTATCGGGAACAAATGAGAAAGTTGTTTATGAGGCCTCCGACATGATATACCACTTACTCGTCCTCCTTGCTGACAAGGGTTTGAACATCAATGACGTAGCTCTGGAACTGCTTAAACGCCACAACCCAGACTGGGACAAGGACCGGCGTATAGCGAAAGCCCATGGAACTTACAAGCGATAAAGTACGCAAAAAACCGAACCATCCATAAGATAAAAAGGTCTATAGGCATATAGAGTCTATACTCACTTACAGAAAAAGCGAAAAGAAATGCTCATCGATTATAAGAACGTAAACATTTATCAGGATGAGAAGCTCATCCTCAAGGACGTGAACCTACAGGTCAATGAGGGCGACTTCATATACCTTATAGGAAAAGTGGGCTCAGGAAAGAGCTCACTGCTCAAGACATTGTACTGCGAACTCGATGTTGATCCTCATGACCGTGAGACATCCATGGTCCTTGACAACGACATCGCCACTATAAAACGCAAGTTGGTGCCTGCGCTGCGCAAGCAGTTAGGCATTATCTTCCAGGACTTCCAGCTTCTCCATGACCGTACGGTATACCGGAACCTCCGCTTCGTGCTAAAGGCCACTGGTTGGGATGACAAACAGGAAATCGACAACCGCATAAGCCAGGTGCTGGAGGAAGTGGGCATGACAGATAAGCGCGACAAGATGCCGCACGAGCTCTCCGGTGGTGAACAGCAGCGAATAGCCATCGCCCGTGCCATCCTCAACAAGCCAAAGATAATCATTGCCGACGAGCCGACAGGAAACCTAGACCCGGAGACGGCCACAATGATTGTCAGCATGCTCCGGAAGCAATGTGAGACTGGCACGGCGGTTATTATGTCGACACATAACATCACTCTCCTCAGTAAGTTCTCCGGAACAGTGTTCCGCTGCCGAAAGGGCTCGTTCACGAATGTTACAGATGAGTTCTTCGGAGGGCCGGACATCGCCAGCATGACACATCCGGAAGACGATGAGAATGAAAAGGAAGAGACGGCCGACAGCAGCATCATCCTCGGAAAGATTGTCGAAGAGAACGACACGAAAAAAACAGAACAAGAATAGATACAAACTTAAAAACGCCATATTATGAAGGTAATGAAATTCGGCGGCACCTCAGTAGGTACTCCGCAACGCATGAAAGAAGTGGCAAAGCTCATCACCAAGTCGGGTGAGCCGACATTCGTAGTGCTCTCCGCTATGAGCGGTACAACCAACTCGCTGATAGAAATCAGCAACTATCTCTTCAAGAAAAATCCAGAGGGAGCCAACGAGGTAATCAACACCCTGGAGAACAAATACCTCAAGCACATCGAGGAACTGTTCTCAACGGACGAGTACAAGGAGAAAACACGCCAGTTCCTCACAGAGGAGTTTAATTATCTTCGCAGTTTCACAAAAGACCTCTTCACTTCATTCGAGGCAAAGAGTATTGTAGCACAGGGAGAAATCATCAGCACGAACATGGTGACCAACTATCTTCTTGAAACTGGCACGAAGGCAATCCTACTCAACGCGCTCGACTTCATGCGCACTGATAAAAATGCTGAGCCTGATACTCAGTATATCAAGGAGAAACTGACAGATATCCTCGATAACAACAAGGGCTACCAGATTTACATTACACAAGGATTCATTTGCCGCAACGCCTATGGAGAGGTAGACAACCTGCAGCGTGGCGGTAGCGACTACACCGCATCCTTGGTAGGAGCAGCCTTTGGAGCTGACGAGATACAGATATGGACTGACATTGACGGAATGCACAACAACGACCCACGCGTTGTAGACAAGACAGAAGCTGTTCGTCAGCTGAACTTCGAGGAAGCATCGGAGCTGGCTTATTTCGGCGCAAAGATTCTGCATCCCACATGCGTACAGCCGGCCAAGTACGCCGGTATCCCTGTCCGTCTGAAGAACACTATGGACCCGGAGGCTGAAGGTACCATCATCGACAACGTACTGGTTCGCGGAAAGATCAAGGCCGTCGCAGCCAAAGACAATATCACAGCAATAAAAATAAAGTCGAGCCGCATGCTGGGAGCCAGCGGTTTCCTTCGTAAGGTGTTCGAGATATTCGAGAGTTACCAGACATCCATCGACATGATAGCAACATCTGAGGTGGGTGTGTCAATGACCATCGACGATGACAGCCACATTAACGAGATTGTTGACGAGTTGAAGAAGTATGGAACGGTAACAGTGGATGGCGACATGTGCATCATATGTGTTGTCGGCGACCTCGACTGGAGCAACCTTGGTTTCGAAACTCTCGCCACAGACGCAATGAAAGACATTCCTGTAAGAATGATTTCATACGGTGGAAGCAACTACAATATCTCTTTCCTTATCCGTGAGACCGACAAGAAGCACGCTCTTCAGAACCTCAGCGACAAACTGTTCAACAAGAAAGATTAACTTCTTAAGGGATTGCTAATAAATAGGGAACAAAGATAAAAACAAAAACAACACGGCACAAAAGCCGTATCAGACAAGATGAAAGGTAATTTCCCAATAGATAAATTTCAGGAGGTAGAGACACCATTCTACTACTATGACACGGCACTGCTCCGCCAGACTCTGCAAACTATCAACGAGGAGGCTGGCAAGCACGAGGGGTTTGTGGTGCACTATGCCATCAAAGCCAACGCTAATCCGAAGGTTCTACGCATCATCAGCCAGGCCGGTCTTGGTGCCGACTGCGTCAGCGGAGGCGAGATAAGGAGATGTCTTGACAACGGTTTCTCACCAAAGAAGATTGTATATGCAGGAGTTGGAAAGGCTGACTGGGAGATAAACCTTGGGCTCGACAAAAACATTTTCTGCTTCAATGTGGAAAGTGTCGCCGAGCTTGAGGTTATCAATGAGCTGGCAGAGAAGAAAGGTAAGGTAGCACGGGTGTGCTTCCGCATAAATCCAGACGTAGGTGCACACACGAATGCCAAGATTACCACAGGACTGGCTGAGAACAAGTTCGGTATAGCAATGCGCGACATGCTTCCTACCATCGAGGAAGCCGCAAAGATGAAGAACATAGAATTCATAGGTCTGCACTTCCACATCGGCTCTCAGATTCTTGACATGGGCGACTTCGAAGCTCTGTGTAACAGGATAAACGAGATACAGGACGAACTGGAGAAGAAGCATATCAAGGTGGAGAACATAAATGTCGGCGGAGGACTGGGTATCGACTACCAGCATCCTAACCGTGTGCCGGTTCCTGACTTCAAGGATTATTTCGACACCTATGCGCGTCATCTTAAGCTCCGTCCCGGACAGAAGCTGCACTTCGAACTTGGACGTTCTGTCGTCGGGCAGATGGGCTCACTGATAACACGTTGCCTATATGTGAAGCAGGGTACGGCAAAGCAGTTCGTTATCGTCGACGCGGGAATGACAGACCTCATCCGTCCTGCCCTCTATCAGGCTTACCACAAGATAGAGAACATCACCAGCGATGAGAAGCCGGCAACCTACGATGTTGTAGGGCCTATCTGCGAGTCGAGTGACGTCTTCGCCAAGGCTGTAGATCTCAACACCACACACCGCGGCGACCTTATCGCCTTGCGCTCAGCAGGTGCTTACGGTGAAATTATGGCAAGTCAGTACAACTGCCGGAAACTTCCTGTGGGATATATTACTGAAGATTTAGTTGAAGAATGATTAGTCTTGATAACACGACGATTATATTTGGTGCCATCGTCCTTCTCTTAGCTCTCATAACTCCATGGATAAACATTTTCGTGCGCAGACCAAGAGTTGAGGGAAACGAACTCCAAGGCGACGAGAACAGTGAAGCTGGAGATGAGACTGAAGAAGGAAACGGTGCCAGAGAAACGCTACCACCAATAAGTATAATTATAACACCCCACGAAAACGCCAGGGAACTGGAAGAGAACCTTCCGTTATTCCTCGAACAGGATTATCCGTCCGACTTCAAGGTAATCGTTGTCGCATGGAAGAGTGATTCCGACGATGAGGATGTGCTAAAGCGTTACAGCAGCAATCCACACCTGTACACGACATATATTCCTGACAGCTCGCGGTATATGAGCAGGAAGAAACTCGCGATAACCCTCGGAGTTAAAGCCGCCAAGACGGAATGGCTGATAATGACAGACATTACAAGCCGTCCGGACAGCGACCAATGGCTTAGGACAATGGCAGAGAAGTGTACCGATGGCAATAATATTGTCATCGGTTATACGCGTTATGAGGATAGCACATCAGACTACCGCAGGTTCGAACGGATGGTAGAAGACTTCTATCTCATGCGCGAGACAAAGAAAGGAAAGACATATCGGTGCGACAGCAAGTGTCTGGCATTCCGCAAAAGCGACTTCATCAAAGGTGAGGGCTTCAGAGGAAACCTCAAATACCTGCGTGGAGAATACGACTTCATGGCAAACAAATATGCCACACCAATGTCGGCGGCTCTGGTCACGGATCCTAATGCGTGGATGACCGACGAGGAGCCTACAAACAAGCAATGGCGTAACCGCCGTCTTTTCTACATTGAGGACCGCAAGCATCTGGACAGGTCTGCCAGACACCGATTACCGGTCATCACCGACCAAATAGCCTTACACATCAACTGGCTGGCCATAATAGCAGCAGCCGTTGTAGCGGGGATGACAGGAAGATGGATTCTAATGGCAGCGGCAGGGCTGGCTTTAATGCTGACTATAGTACTCCGTTCCGTGATAGCATCGAAAGCTTATAACGAATGGGGGGCCGACATACCTTCATGGAAAACTGTCTTCTATGAGATAGGATTGGTATGGCATCGCATCTTGTACAACATACGTTATGCGAGGACTGACAAAAACGACTTTATAAGTCATAAAATATGAGGATACTTCACTACATATCACAACTTAAGAACGACGACATTCTGAGCGATTACGTCCGTCATCTGACGGATGCTCTCAAGGCTGTCGCTGATGTATATGTAGCTACTTTCAACAGCAACATACAAGAGGCGCTTGACGAGAGTGCGCCTGACATTGTCCACATTCACGGTGCGTGGGACCGTTATGCCTTCCGGTTGATGAAAACAGCCGTCAACCAAGGCTATGCTGTGGTCATTTCTCCACACGGAGAGATAGGAACCTACGCAATGAAACATGAAGAGAGGCTGGCGAAGTCTGTTAAGAATGCCGACTACCAGCGCTGGATGCTGAAGAACAGCGAGGCGCTTCTGGCAACGAGCGATGACGAGCGCGCTGCTCTGGAAGCTCTCGGATGGCAAAAGAAAATAGACGTCATCGGACCATCGATACTGGACAGTACGATTTCTGACAAGCAGATGGCCGAAGAGATGATATGGTTTTACACTAAAGTTATCGACACCCGTTATCGGGTGCTCATGACTGACAGTGAGAAAGAAGCTGTCCGCTCCATCATCCATGTTGGAATGGCGCATGACGAGACAATGTCATTACTTGACAGCGACCGCCTGCTGACGCTGCGCGGACTGAAACCGGATGAGTGGAGGCGTATATTTCTCTATGGGGATGACGAAGATCTGCGTCAGATTATCGATACGGCAGCTGAGCGCATACAACTGTCGCTACCGGCTATAGACACAAGCAAGATAAGCCGTTATCCGACAGATTGCCCGAAGATGATGGGCAGTCTGCCTGGTGACCGCCTCGTAGGAGGAAACAAGTTGCTGGCAAGGAAGCTCCGTGAGACCACAGAGGATGACTCTGAGAACCTACGCCAACTGACGGCTATGCTCTTAAACGCACGCACACTGCTTCGCAAACGGCAGATGAGCGCACGTCATCTCGCTGAGCTCTATGAGGAGATAAAATATGTGGACTATGATGAGACACGATTTGTCGAGATAACGAAAGAGATGAAGCTGAACAAATTCATGCGCCGTATGCTTCAGGTGCTTGCCGACGAGGCTTATCTGGAAGAAGGCTTCATGCCAGACAAGCCGCTTAATGACCGTTCCGTCAAGCAAATAGAACGTCAGTTCCTAAAATAACATCATCAACAGCACAGACACATATCAAGCATTAACAATGCTACATAAAACTATAATAAAACTACTAAGATGGTCAAAGAAAACTACAACTTAAATAAAGATTTGAGATACCTGGAGTTGCTGTCCAACTCCTTCCCCACTATAATGAAGGCCAGTACCGAGATCATAAATCTAAAGGCAATACTGAACCTTCCAAAGGGAACAGAGCACTTCCTTGCGGATATCCATGGAGAATACGAAGCATTCCAGCACGTCCTGAAGAACGCCTCCGGAAACATTAAGCGAAAGGTCAACGAGCTCTTCGGCAACACCTTGCGCGAGGCAGAAAAGCGTGAGCTCTGCACACTTATCTATTACCCGGAGCAGAAACTGCAACTCGTTAAGGAGGAAGAACCGGATATCAACGACTGGTATCATATCACCATACACCACCTTGTACTTGTCTGCCGTGATGTATCGAGCAAGTACACACGCTCGAAGGTAAGGAAAAACTTGCCGGAGGACTTCTCATACATTATTCAGGAACTGCTCCACGAGCGTACCGATGACAAGGACAAAAGCGACTACGTGAGCGCTATCATAGACACAATTATCTCTACCGGCAGTGCCGATAGTTTCATCATTGCAATCTGTAACGTCATCCAACGGCTTATCATAGACCAGCTGCACATCCTCGGTGATATCTATGACCGCGGACCAGGAGCGCATATCGTTATGGACACCCTCTGCAACTATCACAACTGGGATATACAATGGGGCAACCATGACATACTGTGGATGGGCGCAGCAGCCGGAAACAAGGCCTGCATCTGCAATGTCATACGCATAGCCCTACGTTACGGCAATATGGCAACACTTGAAGACGGGTATGGCATAAACCTCATTCCACTGGCAACATTTGCCATGGAGACATACAAGGACGACCCGTGCCAGGAATTCATGCCCAAGACAACCTTCGGCAACGACCTCTCTGACAAGCTACGTGGCCTCAACGCACAAATGCACAAGGCTATAAGCGTCATCCAGTTTAAATTGGAAGGACAGCTCTTTGATAAGCACCCGAGTTGGAAGATGCAGGACAGGGAACTCTTAAAGGCTATAGACTATACAAAAGGCACATGCCACATCGATGGTAAGGACTACCAGATGCGGTCATGTCATTTCCCAACCATAGACCCGTCAGATCCAAACAAACTGACAAAGGAAGAGGAGGTGGTAATCGACAAGCTGTGTCATTCTTTTCTTATAAGCGAAAAACTGCACACACACATCAATGCGTTGCTCGTCCACGGCTGCATGTACCGCATCATAAACAGTAACCTTCTCTTTCACGCGTCCATACCACTCAACGCCGACGGCAGTCTGAAAGAGGTAGAGATAGCACCCGGCCGCAGATATAAAGGCAAGGAACTGCTGCACAATATCGGAATGCTCATAAGGACCGCATTTGCCAGCGACGCAAAGGAGAAGGAAAGCAACTATGCCCGGGACTTCTTCCTGTATCTCTGGTGCGGACCTGATTCGCCATTATTCGACAAAAGTAAGATGGCAACTTTCGAGCGATATTTCATCGAAGACAAGGAAACGCACAACGAGAAGAAAGGCTATTACTTCCAGCTGCGTGACAACGAGGCAATTGTCGACGGCATCATGGACTTCTTCGGAATGAAAGGCAAGAACCGCCACGTTATCAACGGCCACGTACCTGTTAGGGCTGTAAAAGGAGAGAGCCCCGTTAAAGCCAATGGGAAGTTGATGGTTATTGACGGAGGATTCTCCAGAGCATACCACAAGGACACCGGCATTGCTGGTTACACACTAATATATCACAGCCGTGGCTTCCAACTCGTGCAGCATGAGCCATTCACGAATGCCGACGAGGCCATCCGAAAAGGCACGGACATCAAAGGAACGACACAAATAGTAGAGTTCAACCAGCGGCGTCTCCGCGTCGCCGACACCGACAAAGGCGATGAAATACAGGCACAGATAAACGACTTGGAGAAACTTCTCTTCGCGTACCGCCACGGCATTATAACTGAAAAAGAACAGAAAAAGGATAAATAATGCCAACCAGCCAAAAAGAAGTGGAAAATTCTTTGTACCTTTGCACTTTATAGAAAAGTTAGCAAATGGACAACAAGAAAGCGACTCTCGAACTCGGAACAAAGCCTGTTGGGCGATTGCTGTATCAGTATGCGCTGCCAGCCATAATAGCTATGACGGCCGCCTCGCTATATAATATCATCGATCGCGTGTTCATCGGACAAGTCGTAGGACCGGACGCCATAGCCGGTCTGGCCATAACCTTTCCTTTCATGAACCTCGCCGGAGCCTTCGGAGCAGCAGTAGGAGTGGGAGCTTCTACGGCTATCAGCGTGAAGTTAGGACAAAGAGACTATGCCACAGCGGAAGAGATATTAGGCAACACCGTAACGCTGAACGTCATCATAGGTCTTGGCTTCTCCATTGTATGCCTTCTTTTCCTTGACCCCATACTCTTGTTCTTTGGCGCAAGTAAGGCAACACTCCCCTACGCACGCAGTTTCATGGAGATAATTCTCGCAGGAAATGTCTTCTCGCACATGTACTTCGGGATGAACGCCGTCCTCCGTGCCGCATCAAAACCCAAGCAGGCTATGTTCGCCACAATCTTCACCGTGGTGATGAACATCATACTTGACGTCGTGTTTATCCTCTGGTGGCACTGGGGTATCCAAGGAGCTGCCTTCGCGACAATCATCTCACAGATGCTGGCTTTATGCTGGCAGATGAAAATTTTCAGCAATAAGAGAGAACTCCTTCACCTCAAGAGAGGCATTTACAGACTGAAGGCACAACTCGTGAAGACCATTATAGCCATAGGCATATCACCGTTTCTGATGAACCTATGCGCTTGCATAGTAGTCATCTTTGTAAACAACCAACTCGTAAAATACGGCGGGGACATGGCAGTAGGAGGATACGGCATTTCCAACTCTGTGGCAACAGTTTTCGCAATGTTCATCATTGGACTTAACCAGGGGATGCAGCCAATAGCCGGATACAACTATGGCAGCAAGCAGGCAGACCGTCTCGTGCGTGTTCTAAACCTTGCCATCATCGCTGCCACATGTATTATGACCGCAGGATGGATTGCTGGTGAGTTCTTCCCACGTGAAATAGCACGGCTTTTCACAACAGACAAGGAGCTCACAGAGATGTCCATAACAGCCACGCGATACAATATGCTTGTCTTCCCGATTATAGGCTTTCAGATGGTTGTTACCAATTTCTTCCAGTGCATCGGCAAAGTTAAGATAAGCATTTTCCTCAGTCTCAGCCGACAATTGCTCATTCTCATTCCTCTGCTTGCCATACTTCCATTATTCTTTCAGCTCAATGGAGTATGGTATGCGCTACCGGCTTCCGATGCCACAGCATCCGTAATAGCATTCATCATCATGACCACATATATGCGTAAGTTCAAGAAGCAGATAAAAACGGCTGAAGCATAACACCCCTTATACCAATTGTCGTTCTGTAGGGTCTATGACTGTAAGATATTGTGACATAAACGAATTTAAAAACTAAAGATATGGACGAGAATATTATCATAAACGTAGGTCGCCAGATTGGCAGCGGAGGAAGAAGTATCGCCAAGATGCTCGCCGACGAGTTCGGTTGTAAGTTCTACGATAAGGAACTTCTGAACCTTGCCGCTAAGGAAAGCGGGTTCAGCGAGAAGTTCTTCGAACAGAACGATGAACAGAAAGGCTTCTTCCTAAACCGTTTCAACATCCATATTCCATTGTTCGGAGAGTCAAACTTCTACAAGAACACGTTCTCCGACGAGAGTCTCTACAAGTTTCAGAGCGACGCTATCCGCAAGGCAGCAGACCAGAGCAGCTGTGTATTTGTAGGGCGCACGGCCGATTATGTCCTTCGCGATCACAATAATGTCATCAATATCTTCATCACGGCTTCCATGGACTGCCGCATCAAGCGGGTTTGCAAACGTCTTGGATGCACGAGGGCCGAAGCCAGGAAGCTGATAACCAAAGGTGAGAGTGAGCGTGCCAGCTACTACAACTACTACACCGGTAAGCGGTGGGGGCATTCCGAGAGCTACGACCTCTGCATAGACAGCGGCCATCTAGGCCTCGAAGAGACAGAAAAGATTATTGCCACATTTATCAGAAAGTGGTTCAAAATAAAGTAAATAACAAACAAACGTTTCTCATCACCCAATGTGAAACTTTTTATCAGATAAGACATGAAAACTTATTTAGTAACCGGAGCGGCAGGCTTTATTGGCTCCAACTTCATTAAGTACCTGCTTTACAAGAAATACAAGGACGAAAAGATAAAAATTATCATCCTCGATGCACTGACCTATGCCGGCAACCTCGGTACCATTAAGGATGACATTGACAACAAGCGTTGCTTCTTTGTAAAGGGAGACATCCGTGACCGTCAACTTGCTGACAAACTCTTTGCTGAGAACGACATTGACTATGTCGTCAACTTTGCCGCAGAGAGCCATGTCGACCGTTCCATCGAGGACCCACAGCTCTTCCTCAGCGTGAACATCCTCGGTACACAGAATCTGCTCGACGCCGCCCGCCGCGCTTGGGTGACAGGCAAAGACGAACAGGGTTATCCTACATGGAAGGCCGGGAAGCGTTTCCACCAGGTATCCACCGACGAGGTCTACGGCTCACTGGGAGCTGAAGGATACTTCACCGAGACGACACCGGTATGTCCTCACAGCCCTTACTCCGCCAGCAAGACCAGCGCTGACCTCTTTGTTCTGGCGTACCGCGACACATACCATATGCCGGTAAGCATCACACGCTGCTCCAACAACTACGGCCCGTACCACTTCCCTGAGAAGCTCATTCCTCTGATAATAAACAATATCCTTGAGGGCAAAAAGCTCCCTGTGTACGGTGAGGGCAAAAACGTACGCGACTGGCTGTATGTCGAGGATCACTGTAAAGCCATCGACATGGTAGTACGCGAGGGAAGAGCCGGAGAGGTCTACAACGTCGGCGGGCACAATGAGATGCACAATATCGACATCGTCAAGCTCACCATCAAAACCATCCATGATATGATGGAGAACGACAAAGGCCTGCGCCAAATCCTTAAGAAGAAGGTCTATGACAAGAACGGAGATATCGACATTTCCTGGATTAATGACGGTCTCATCACACATGTCGCAGACCGTCTCGGACACGACCAGCGTTATGCCATTGACCCGACAAAGATAAAGAACGAACTTGGATGGTATCCAGAGACAAAGTTCGCCGATGGCATCGTAAAAACCATCAAATGGAATCTCGACAACCAGAAATGGGTTGAGGAGGTTACCTCCGGAGATTATCAGAAGTACTACGACATCATGTACGGTAAGATTCACGGATAAAGGATATGGACGACCTGTCAAAAGAGCTTCAGGACTACCTCATCCGCCTAGGCAAGGACGAGAAGAGTGTCGGTGAGAAACTTGCGGGCTACACCCGTCAGCTCATTAACATTCTCTACTCCTCCGATGCCAGGATTTTAGAAGAATACTACGGGCTCTTCGGCAACGAGCCGCAAAGCCTTGACCAGCTCTCCGCACGGTACAAGACAACACCCGACATCATGGAAAAAGGCATCGAGGCCTGCCTCCGCAAGATTGCCGTATCGCCGGAGTGGCAGCAGATAAAGCCCATGACCAAGCTCAGGGCAATAAAGTTAAAATAACGCAAGCCCTTCACCGGAGCAGTCCTTAAATAGAGGCAACGGCCTGCCCATTCGGTCATCAACGAATATCGCAAGCCCACACCCATTTGAAGGTTCCCGGTTATGAATATGATTTAAAATGAAAAAGATATTATTATTAGGATCAGGTGAGCTCGGCAAGGAGTTCACCATAGCAGCAAAGCGTGCAGGACAGTATGTCATCGCCTGCGACCACTATGACGGTGCACCGGCAATGCAGGTTGCCGATGAGCACGAAGTCATCGACATGCTAGACGGTAATGCCCTTGAGCAGTGCGTCAACCGCCACAAGCCTGACATCATCGTACCGGAAATCGAGGCCATACGCACCGAGCGTCTGTTTGATTTCGAGAACCGCGGCATACAGGTCGTACCGTCGGCCCGTGCCGTCAACTACACTATGAACCGTCGTGCCATCCGCGACCTTGCCGCCAAGGAACTTGGTCTGCGCACAGCAAAGTATTTCTATGCCAAGACCTTCGATGAGTTTAAGGCAGCAGCCGACGAGATAGGATTTCCATGTGTGGTGAAACCCCTGATGAGTTCCAGCGGCCACGGTCAGAGTTATGTCCATAACGACGACGAACTTCAGGCAGCATACAAGGACGCAATGGAGAACGGCCGCGGCGATGTCAAGGAAGTAATCATAGAAGAGTTCATCGACTTTGACTCTGAGTTCACTCTTTTGACAGTAACACAGAAGAACGCTCCTACCATCTTCTGCCCGCCGATAGGACACGTACAGAAAGGCGGTGACTACCGTGAGAGTTGGATGCCATATCATATAAGCGATGAGGCACTTAAAACAGCTCAGCATATGGCCGACAAAGTAACGAAGGCCCTGACCGGTTACGGCATCTGGGGCGTAGAGTTCTTCCTCACCAAGAAAGGCGAGGTGATATTCTCCGAGCTTAGCCCACGGCCGCACGACACAGGAATGGTAACACTCTCACACTGCACCAACCTCAGTGAGTTTGAACTTCATTTCCGTGCCGTGATGGGTCTGCCCATACCAGCGATACACCTGGAGCACTATGGCGCCTCCGCCGTTGTCCTCTCGCCGGTGGAGAGCAAGGAGCCTCTCGACTACAACCTACAGGACGTCTGCTCCGAGGACCATGCCCGCGTACGCATCTTCGGTAAGCCCATAGCACACGTAGGACGTCGTATGGGTGTCGTCGTATGCTATGATGAGATAGGCTCCGACATGGATGCTCTCCGTGAGAAGACCAAGCGGCTCGCAAAAACCGTCCTGGGCACAGACCCATATATGAAAAAATAACCGTCATTACAACGCAGGACTCACTGGCTCAGACATCTTCGGAAAGAAACACCACCATGCGACCGGACGTTAGGCAATATATCCAGTCGGAGGATGTCGCCAGTGCAGGGTCTGGCGTTACGAAGAGATTTCGGAAGAGAAACGAAAGTACCATGTTAGGAAAGCTCATAAAGCTAAGTAAAATCACTGACCGTCGTGGCAATCTGACTGTTGCAGAACAACAGAAGGACGTGCCATTCGACATTAAGCGCGCCTACTGGGTTTACGATGTCCCGGGAGGAGAGAGCCGTGGAGGGCACGCCCACAAACGACTCTACCAACTGTTAGTGGCAATGGGCGGCAGTTTCACCGTTAACCTTGATGACGGCACACACAAACAGAGCTATCTGCTCAACCATCCATGGGAAGGACTGCTTATAACCCCAGGTATATGGCGCACCCTTGACGACTTCTCTTCCGGTGCTGTATGCCTTTGTCTGGCATCGGAACTGTACGAACCGGAAGACTATATTTACGATTACGAGGAATTCCTTAAGTATAAAGAATGTTTGAAGTAATACCATACAGCGACGATAAAGCAGAAGAATGGAACGCGTTCATAGCCTGTTCCAAGCAGGGGACATTCCTTCTCGACCGTGGCTACATGGACTATCATCGCGACCGGTTCGATGATTTCTCCTTGATGGTTTATTACAAGAGCCGGCTTTTCGCTTTGCTGCCGGCCAACAGGGTGGGCGCAACTCTTTTTTCACACCAGGGGCTCACCTACGGAGGACTCATCACCAGCTCTAAGGCTACCGCCGCCACGGTATGCGACGCTTTCCAGGCCATCAACAGTTATCTCAGGGAAAGCGGGATAACCTCCGTTGTCTACAAGGCCATTCCTTGGATATACCACAGAATACCTGCTGAAGAAGACCTATACGCGCTGACACATATCTGCAAGGCCCAGCTGAAGGTACGTGAGATATCCTCAACAATATCCCTTGACCACCGTCTAAGGTTCTCTGAGCTGCGCCGTCGTGGCATAAAGAAAGCCCAGAAAGCCGGCATTACTATTATCGAAAGCAATGACCTTGCCGTCTTCTGGACTATCCTCGACAACAACCTCGAAAGCAAATATCATGTTCGTCCGGTTCATTCTCTACCGGAGTTGCAACTGCTGAAATCACGTTTTCCCGACAAGATACGGCTGTTTATGGCATTAAACCGTGACGGTGAGCCCATCGGCGGAACGCTACTCTATGAAACCAGGAACGTAGTACACTCACAGTATATCTCTGCCTCACCGGAAGGAAAGGCGCACGGTGCCCTTGACATGCTCTTCGACTATATTATAAATAATGTATATAGCGACAGGCAGCGTTATGCGGATATAACGTTCTTCGACTTCGGCAAGTCGACCGAAGATGAAGGCAACTACCTCAATCAGAACCTCATCTTCCAAAAGGAAGGGTTCGGAGGACGTGGAGTATGCTACGACACTTACGAATACAACTTATAACCACATTATGATACCTTATCTCTCATTACATAAAGTCACCGCATCACATCTAGAGGAAATCGAGTCGGCCATAACCGAGGTTATAGAGAGTGGCTGGTACCTCAAAGGAGAGGCTACGGAACGCTTCGAGCGCGAATACGCCGAATACATCGGTACACGATATTGCATAGGATGCGGCAACGGTCTCGACGCCCTCACCCTCATCTTCCGTGCTTACAAGGAGTTAGGAGTCATGGCCGACGGTGATGAGGTTATCGTTCCAGCCAACACCTTCGTCGCTTCTATACTATCGTTATCAGAAAACGGACTGAAGCCTGTACTCGTTGAGCCGCGCCCTGACACTCTTGAGATTGACGACTCAAAGATTGAGGCAGCGATAACAGAACGCACACGAGCCATCCTCCTCGTCCATCTCTACGGCCGTTGCGCATACACCGAGAAGATAGGGCAGCTGTGCCACGACCACCATCTCAAGCTCATAGAAGACAATGCCCAAGCCCACGGATGCCGTTACAACATACAGCCGTCGATGTTCGGGCCTCAGCGCACCGGTTCCCTCGGTCATGCCGCCGCCCACAGCTTCTATCCCGGCAAGAACCTCGGTGCCCTTGGCGACGCGGGAGCCGTTACCACCGACGACGAGAAGCTTGCATCCATGGTCCGATCCCTAGGCAACTACGGTTCAAGCAGGAAATACGTCTTCGAACATAAAGGAAGAAATAGCCGCATCGACGAGGTGCAGGCCACCGTTCTCGACACAAAACTCAAATACCTTGATGAGGACAACGCGCGGCGTAAAGTCATCGCAGAGCGTTATATCTCTGAGATTGACAATCCTAAGATTATCATTCCTGGAGCCACAAAGACAAAAAGCGCTAAAGCCATCTATGCTCTCGGTGACAACGTATGGCATATCTTCCCGATACTCTGCACTGAACGCGACAAGCTTCAAAAGTATCTTCTTGACAAGGGCGTAGAGACAGCCATCCACTATCCCATTCCACCCCACCGCCAAAAGGCCTACAGCGAGTGGAACGGCCTACAGCTGCCCATCACGGAGAAGATACACCGCGAGGAACTGTCCCTGCCCTGCAATCAGACGATGACTGATAAGGAGGTCGACGAGGTGATACGACTTGTCAACGCATTCTAATCCGCCCTTATGGATCATAGGTAGGATAAGAGCTGATGGATCTCATCCCAGCCATCTTTAGATAGGTAGATCTGTAACCGGAGAAGACCACCTGACGGCCCCACCATTTGGGATTGTCGACGAGGTTCATGTGTTTCCTGACATTAGTACCACTCTTCAACTGTATAGCGATCATCTTCCCGGTATCCCGCTCTCCCTGGCTGTCAGCCAAGAGAATAGCCTGCGGCTGTGAGAAAGGAGGCAGGAAATCGGCGTTGCTATAACTAACGGAACAGTCGCCGACGATATATCCCTTCACGAAAGCATCGGCAGCATCACTCAGATTTATAAACTCCGCAACCGTCAGCGTGTCGCTGGGAGCATGCTCATTTCCCTTATTGCCATAATCATCAATGTCATTATCATCCGGGCTGTCATCATTATCTGATGCCGACCCTTGTTCTGTTCCGCCAGTCTCTTTTGGGTTCTGCCCATCCGGGTCATCATAGTACTCGCTCTTCTCACAGCCACATATCGGCAGCAAAAAGAACACAACAGCCAAACGGAACATCAATGAAAACAATTGCTTATTCATAGTGCTTGCGGTTTTATACAGTTAGGCCTTTCAGTTATGTGCCAACAAAGTTAGTAAAAACCCAAGGTATAAGCAAATCACAAGACAATAAAATTTCCAATAGAGCAAAAAAAGAGGTTGGCGCAGGATGCTGCCAACCTCGAGGGATGATTTAGAAAACCTCTAAATCTACTAAAAAACAGTGGCAAATATATAGCTTTCATTCCAAAGAAACAAATTTTTTGTATTAAAAGTTCGCCTTTTAACATTGTTTGCGCACACATCCTGTTTAAGTAATATTCGCATAAACAAGAAAATCAATAAAAAAGCATAAAAAGGGTACGTTATAGAGAATATTATTGTAACTTTGTAACCAAACAAAATATTCAAATCTAAAACAAACTTATGATACGCAACGTAAAACTAATCTTAATGTTATTGGCGTTCCTGCCACTTTGCGCCATTGCACAAGGCAACTGGAACGACGCGCTGTACAAACAGATTGAGCAGAACGTGAAGGAACCCGTCTTCAAGGACAAGACCTATGATGTAACGAATTACGGGGCTTCCGTCAATGCCACAGCAGCAAAAAATCAGAAAGCGATAAACAAGGCCATCGAGGCCTGCTCTAAGGCAGGTGGCGGCAAGGTCGTCATTCCTGCCGGCACATATCATACCGGAGCATTGCGTCTCAAGAGCAACGTCAACCTCGAGATACAGAAAGACGCCAAGCTGCAGTTCGTCTTCGACAAGGAGCTGTATCCAGTGGTTAAGACCCGGTGGGAAGGCATGGACTGCATGAACCTCAGCCCATGTATCTACGCCTATGGAGAGAAGAACATCGCCATCACCGGTGAGGGTACCGTCGACGGCGGTGGCTCCAACGATACATGGTGGAACTGGTGCGGCAAGGACCACTTCGGCTACAAGCCAGAACAGAAGGAAAGCCAGAAGATTGGCCGCCCGGAGCTGTTCAAGCTCGCCGAGGCCGGTATAGCCATAGAGAAGCGCGACATGAAGGACAAAGGTCTCAGACCACAGCTCATCAATATATATAAATGTGAGGGCGTGGCCATTAAGGGCGTAACGCTCCTGAACTCACCGTTCTGGGTGATCCATCCTCTAATGAGCAGCAATATCCTTGTCCAGAACGTGAAGATCTGGAACGAAGGTCCTAACGGCGACGGCTGCGACCCTGAGAGCTGCGACAACGTGATAATAGAAGGATGTACCTTCCATACCGGCGACGACTGCATAGCCATAAAGAGTGGACGCAACCGCGACGGACTGAAATGGAATATTCCCAGTCAGAACATCATCATCCGCAACTGCACCATGGAAGACGGACACGGTGGTGTCGTCATAGGCTCTGAGATATCAGGAGGCGTGAAGAACGTGTTCGCCGAGAACTGCGAGATGGACTCCCCTAACCTCGACCGCGTGCTCCGCATAAAGACCAACACATGCCGTGGCGGTATCACCGAGAATATCTATGTGAGAAACATAAAGGTAGGACAGTGTGGTGAGTCGGTCATGCGCATCAACCTTGGCTATGAGCCTAAGGAGGCAGCACAGCGCGGCCACATCCCCACGGTGCGGAATGTATATATGAGTAATGTGACATGTCAGAAGAGTCAGTACGGCGTGCTTATCAATGGTCTCGACGACCACGACGAGATTTACAATATCAACATTGAAAACTGCCAGTTCAACGGTGTTCAGAAGGAAGCCGTGAAACGCACTGGCAAGAGCCACGACCTGCACTTCAACAACCTCGTCGTCAACGGCTCTACGGTACTTCTGAACCCACCATACAAGCACTATTCAGAGTGGATGGTCTACTCAGAGATGAAGAGAAACCCGAAGGCTTACATGCTCGATTTCGCCAAGAAGCCAAACTGGAGCTACACCACCGGCACCGAGCTCGAGCCTATGCTCGACACATACCGTGCATACAAGGACACGACAATCCTGTCATATGTTAAGGGTTATCCCGACAAGATGATTGATGCCGACGGTAATATCACCCGATACAAATATTCCGATTTCAACCTCGACAACTGCCGTCCGGCTCATTTCCTCATCAACCTCTATGACCTCTATCCGCAGCCAGGCATCAAAAAGGCCATGCAGACTATCTTCAAGCAGCTGGAGAACCAGCCGCGTACCAAGGAGGGTGTGTTCTGGCATAAGGCTATCTACGCCAATCAGGTATGGCTCGACGGCATCTTCATGGGACTGCCTTTCTACACCAAGGCCGCTCCAATGTTCAAAGGCTACAGGAAAGCACGCAAATACTGGGATGACGCCGTCGACCAGATTGTAAAGACCGACAAGCGTACCTTCGACCCAGCGACAGGCCTGTGGAAACATGCGTGGGACGAAACCCACAAGCAGTTCTGGGCTAATCCGGAGACGGGACTGAGCCAGCACTCATGGGCACGTGCCATGGGCTGGTACTCGATGGCAATGGTGGAGGTTCTCGATGCCCTCCCATCCAACTATGCCCGTCGTGCAGAGGTCATCGATGTCTTCAAGAAGGCTATGGCAGCCGTAGTGAAATATCAGGACAAGAAGACCGGTGTATGGTATGACGTTCTCGATGTCAACGACCCGCGCAACTATCTTGAGGCTACGGCAAGCAGCATGTTCGCCTACTGCCTTCTCAAGGGCTACCGCCTTGGCTACCTCGACAAGAGTTATAAGGATGCTGGCGTGAAGGCCTACAACGGCATCATCAAGCAGTTCGTTAAGGTGAATGCCGACAAGACCATCTCACTCACCCGCTGCTGTCAGGTCAGCGGTCTCGGCCCTGGCTATAACCCGCCATACGTCCCGGAGGAAAAGGTCAACAAGCGGCGCGACGGCAGCTTCGAATATTATATCAGCGAGCCTATCCGCGACAATGACGGAAAAGGTGTCGGACCGTTCATCTGGGCCAGTCTGGAAATGGAACAGCAGGGACTGAACGAGCCAAAGAAATAAAATCACGAATACTCAATATTTCCTAATGGTATCGCATAATCCAATTGGATAATGTGATACCATTTTTCTTTCTTTACCAATGAAAAACTAATCAGCAAAGAACACAGCCAGCCGGCCTTATACCGGTTCGTCCTCCACGTTATTCTCGAAGAGAGCGTCGGCAGCACGCTGCTCATCCTCGTCGAACCACTTAGCCAGCTTTCCACGGGCCTTCGCCTTCACGTCATCGCTGACCTCAGACCACACCTTATGTATGACATACATCAGCACGGCAAGGTCATCGCCTAATCCCGCTATGGGGATAGCATCCGGCACGACGTCAAGAGGACTGATAAGATAGCCCAGTGCTCCAAGGATTATCGCCTTGTCCTTCACCGACACCTTGTCGCTCTGAAGGGTGTAATAAAGAATCAAAGCCGCATAGACAAGTTTTGCTCCAGACCGTTTTGCGATGCGCGATATCTTGTCGGTGAAGCCCTCGTTGGAATACTTATCCTTGTACTTTAAGAAATCGGGTAGTTCCATAAGTGATAGGTTTTATATGTCGAACTTCAGCACCTCATCGACGAAACGTTTCGCCTCCGGGCTGTTTGCGTCCAGGCGCGAGAGACGTGTCCTGATGACAGTCTTCTGTATAGCAAGGTATAAGAGGAACAAGCCCACACCGATAGCCACGGCGACAAGAAGGCTCCATGTGCCCCACGGCAGGCTCTCCTCCGGGAAGGCGGAGATAACGATGACGGGCAGGGCTATCAGAAATCCGGCAACAGTATAGCGGCTGCGCTCCGAGCCCTTGCTGTCGAGAATGGCCTGACGCTCAAAGAGATAGTCGTCGAGTTCCTCCTGTTCGAGGCGGAAAGCGTCAAGCATCGGAAAACCGGCCTCGTCCTTATGGTCGCGGATAAGTCGTTCCACCTTATGCTGGAAGTCGTTGAGGTCAGCCTCCAACATGTCGGTGTTTTGCAGTCTGAACATGTAATCACTCATAACTATAAACCTTTTAAAAAAAGAAGAAAGCAGAGCCCCTATAAGCCGGGTTCCGTTCCGTACGCGCCTCTCAGCAGTCGCACGGTGCCTGCCATTTATCTACTCCGTGAGTCACCCCACGGCTCCAGCATTCTACCCTCCATCGTGGACCAAGAAGGTCCTCGGACGGACAGCCCTCAAACGATGGTATACATGAACTTGCAGCCCCCAGATGGCACAGCCAGACGATCACCCGTCTGCTGGTGGTCTCTTACACCACCTTCTCACCCTTACCACGCACCCGAGGGTGGTGGCGGTTATTTTCTTCTACCTACACCTACTGTCGCCAATAGCTTCTATTTTCGGAAGTGGAGCGTCCTGTGCTGCCCGGACTTTCCTCCCGCACACCTGTTACGGCATGCCAGCGGCAGAGCCGGGATTCTGCTTTCAAAGCGCAAAGTTACATTAATCTGAACACATTTCAAAATAAAAATATCCAAAAAGTGTTTATTGGGAAGCATTAAGCACTTTCCGCGTTCTTATGACTCCGATTTGGTCGTTTACATTTTTTATATTACCTTTGCACCCGTTTGCCGGAAAAACCGGCAAAAAACAGTTTTATGTACAAACCAATTTTCAACACGCGCAGTGTTCTGAAGTTTAAGCATTTTGCCAACAAGGCCTATGCTCTCTTCTCAGTGCTTGGCACGGAGGTTGTCGTCGGCGTACTGAGTGTGACGACGTTGCAAAGCGCAACGGCGGCCACTCTGACCAATGACAACGACGCCATAGCCGACACGCTGAAGAGAAGTGCCATAGCACTTGAAGGTGTGGATGTCGTGGGAACGCGAGCGCCGCTGACACAGAGTCAGCAAGCGAGAATGGTAACTGTACTGAGCCGCGAGGATATTCAAGCGGCGCCGGTGCAAAGTGTTAACGACCTGTTGAAGTATGTCGCAGGTGTCGATGTAAGGCAGAAGGGACCACTTGGTGCCCTTACCGACGTGAGCATCCGTGGCGGTAATTCCGAACAGATTACCATCCTTCTTAACGGAATAAACATCGGCGACCCGCAGACAGGACACAACTCCTTCGATTTCCCGGTGGACATCAGTGAGATAGAGCGCATCGAGGTTCTGGAAGGACCTGCCGGACGCGTCTATGGCACGTCGTCGTTACTCGGAGCGATAAATATCGTTACGAGGACACCGGGGAAGAGCAGCATCTCGGCGCATGCCGAAGGAGGAAGCTACGGCTACCTCAGCGCAGGAATGCGGGGCAACATAGCCCAGGGAGTCTGGAACAATCAACTGTCAGCATCCGTCATCCGAAGCGATGGCTATCTCCGTAACAGCCACGGCAGTCTCAGTGCCGACTACAACACCGTGAAGGCCTTCTATCAGGGTAACTACAACGACAGGAACGTTCTCGTCAGATGGCATGCCGGGATGAGCGCCAAGAACTACGGTTCCAACACTTTCTATGTGGCAAAATATGACGATCAGTTTGAACATACGTTCAAGTCGTACACCGCCCTGCAAGCAGAGAACAAACAAGGCATCTTCCACATCCGTCCGGCAATATACTGGAACCATGACTACGACCGGTTCGAGCTCTTCCGTGGACGGCCCGACAAATATCCGTTCAACTACCACCGTACGGAGGTCGTGGGTCTGAACCTCAACGCTTATTTCGACTGGGCACTAGGACGTACCGCCTTCGGAGCGGAGGTGCGCAACGAGGACCTTGTCAGCGGAAACCTCGGAGAGCCTCTTGACGACCCGAAGCATATCCACGGCACAAACCGTTATTATGATCATGGGCTGAACCGCACTAACACACAGTTGTTCCTGGAGCACAACGTCATCCTCGACCGGTTCACACTCTCTGCCGGTATCACGGCGGTGAAGAACAGTCAGGCGGACATGCACATGGAGGTATACCCTAGTGTGGACATGAGCTACCGCATCGGCGGGCACTGGAAGTTGTACGCTTCTTACAACACATCACTACGTATGCCGTCGTTCACGGAACTCTACTATTCCGTAGGAGGACATAAGGCCGACAGCCATCTGATGCCGGAGAAACTGGCGGCGGTGGAAGGCGGCGTGCACTACACGTCCGACTATGTCGTCGCCAAGGCTAGCGTCTTCTACAATCACCACAAGAATCTTATCGACTGGATAAATGACGGAACGGTCGACGAGAACGGCGCGGCATTGTGGAAGAGCGTGAACTTCGGAGAGATAAACTCCATTGGCGCCGAGGCTTCACTGTCGGCCGACTTCATAAGCATCATCCCGTCGCAAAGGTTCTTAAAGAAGGTTTCGCTGGCCTACTGTTGGATGGACCAGGACGAAAAGGAGTATGCCGGCATCGTCAGCAAATACGCCCTGGAGTATCTGAAGAATAAGTTCGTCAGTAACGCAGAGTTCAATATATGGAAGAAACTCGACCTTACTGTCACCTACCGTCTTCAGCACCGCATGGGCAGTTACCTCGATGTAGAGAACAACCGACATAACTATTCCACTTACGGGCTCCTTGACGCACGGCTGTCATGGAACGAAGCAAAGTGGAATGCGTATGTGGAGGGCAACAACCTCCTAAGCCGAGACTATGTCGACTATGGTAATGTCCTACAGCCAGGGTTCTGGCTCGTCGCCGGTGTGGCGGTGAACTTCTAACTCATCCGAGCTATTACCATAAATAAATATAGAAAAATCACCAATTGAAATGCGGACGACTACAGGGCGTGGCCCTCGTGGCCGTCCGTTTTTCATCGGGAGACCTGGCATTATTGCCACTTAGAATGGCAGAAAAGACAAAATTTTATGTAAATAATTTTCAAATCGGCATTTTTAAAATTTATCCTTGTAACGACTTGATTTACAAAGAGTTGTAAGTATAGCTATTTTGCGTTGTATTTTCCGTACACTTACCTTGTAAAAGGTATGCTTTTACAACGTTTTTTCCGTACACTTTCAACGTAAAACGAACACACTTAAAATCTGTCAATATTTTTGGTGTTTTTTCATCTACGAAGAAGAGCATCCCATGGTCAGTCGTCCGCATTTCAATTGTCGACTTGGCAATTAGTGTATTCTATATGATTTACCCACTTTTACGGGAGGTTATCCGATTGCAGGGTGCGGCTAGGTAGGGTTAGGGGCCGTCCGTAAAAAATAAATATTCGACAAGTAGGTAGCGGACGGCCCCTAACCCTACCTAGCCGCGCCCTGCATCCGTCCGCACTTCAATTGGTGACTTGGCGATTAGGGCTTCCAATATGATGTACCCACCTCTTCGGCAGGTTATCCGCTTGCAGGGTGCGGCCCTTGTGGCCGTCCGTAAAAAATACATATTCGACAAGTAAGTAGCGGACGGCCCCTAACCCTACCTAGCCGCACCATGCATCCGTCCGCATTTCAATTGTCGACTTGGCAATTAGTGTATTCTATATGATGTAACCACTTCTTCGGCAGGTTATCCGATTGCAGGGCGCGGCCCTTGTGGCCGTCCGTAAAATAAAGAAAATAAATATTCGGCAAGTAGGTAGCGGACGGCCCCTAACCCTACCTAGCCGCACCATGCATCCGTCCGCAAAATAAAGAAAATACAGTAACCCAGTAAGCACAAAAAGTTAATCAATACTAAATATCGGCTGCGCAGTTGCACATTTCGGCCTTTTTCCTTTACTTTGCATACTAAAAAACAGGGAGATAACAGTGATTATCCCTGGAAAAATCGACGATATATTGCCATGAGCAAGGGAAAGCTACAGAAATTCGCAGAGATGGAGACATTCAAAAATGTGTTCCAGTATCCTTATTCAGTAATCAGCTCAGTGCCTTTCGAAATGCAGGGACACTGGCGTGAACAATATTTCCACAACGATAACCCAATCGTTCTTGAGCTGGGATGTGGAAAGGGAGAATATACTGTAGGTCTGGCACGTCTGTACCCAAATATAAACTTCATTGGCGTCGATATCAAAGGCGCGAGGATGTACACAGGAGCAAAACAAGCCTTGGAGGAAAATCTTCAGAATGTGGCTTTTCTCCGCACAAGCATAGAGATCATTGACCGTTTCTTCGGACCCGACGAGGTTCAGGAGATATGGCTGACGTTCTCCGACCCGCAGATGAAGAACGTGCATAAGCGCCTCACCTCTACATTCTTCATGGAGCGGTATCGCAGATTTCTGACCGACGAAGGCCTTGTACATTTGAAGACCGACTCCAACTTCCTCTTCACCTATACAACATATATGGTGGAGAAAAACCATCTGCAGGTACTTCAGCGCACTGAAGATTTATACGCCACCGATGGTCTGGATACCCGCACCAGTGAAATCCTCGGCATCCACACTTACTACGAGAACCAGTGGATAGACCGTGGTCTGAGCATAAAATACATGAAGTTCCGCCTCCCTCATGCCGGTGAACTCGTAGAACCCGACGTGGAGATAGAACTCGACGACTACCGCAGCTACAGACGCACGAAGCGCAGTGGACTCGATAAAGCGAAATAACATGCTATGGGCAAACCTTTAATTGCCGTTTTCCGGTAAAAAATAAATATTGTCAGAAGAAAATAGCAAAAACATTTGGATTATCGGAGCAAACTTATTACCTTTGCATTCGCTTTTGAAAAGCAAAAATAACGGTGCGTTGTCCGAACGGTCAGGTACTGGTCTGCAAAACCACTTAAGGCGGTTCGACTCCGCCACGCACCTCTTAAAATCCCCGTCATATCTTTAAAGATTTGACGGGGATTTTCTTTTTTTAAAACAAGTGTTGTGCCATAACCGTATTTGTTGTTTGAGTCAGGCTTATGTGAGTTATGATTTATGTTTCGAAAGAAAAAATATCGCATAGAAAGATATCTTCAAAGATCGGTTTGCAGAACCCTGTGTAATGAAGGGGTTAACAACATCCTCCACTGCTACAGTTACTTACGCCTCGGAAAGGTACACTCTCAGTAACAAGCTAAACAAGCGTGGCGAGTGCAGCCTTGGGATCAATCGCTTGCAGGGTGCGGCCCTTGTGGCCGTCCGTAAAATAAAGAAAATAAATATTCGACAAGTAAGTAGCGGACGGCCCCTAACCCTACCTAGCCGCACCCTGCATCCGTCCGCATTTCAATTGCCGACTTGGCAATTAGGGCTTCCAATATGATTTACCCACTTCTTCGGGAGGTTATATCCGCTTGCAGGGTGCGGCTAGGTAGGGTTAGGGGCCGTCCGCAAAATAAAGAAATACATATTCGGAAAGTAGGTAGCGGACGGCCCCTAACCCTACCTAGCCGCACCCTGCAGTCGTACGCCAACAAGGTTATAAGAAAAAATATAAGTATAGAGTGGTATCTTCATGGATGGGCTTGCGGGACCAGCATAGGGGTGGTTCCGCAGCACCGTTTACATTGGATTTCACAGAGAAACCTACATCCGAGTATTTTATCTTTTGTCATGCGTGAGCTTCTTCATCCTACGCTTTGCCTGTGGATTGTCAGGATAAAGTTTTAGGGCTTTCTTGTAGTTAGCGATGGCTGCCTCCGGCATTCCGGCCTTCTCGCAGTCCTTTCCCATAAGGACATACTCCGCGGAGAGGCGTTTGAGGAAGCCTTCCTGCTTCTTCTGCTCTGCTCTGAGTGCATCATTCTCAGCACGGAGATCGTTGATAACCTGCAGCTTACGGCGAATATACCTCTTAACGACAGGCTTCTCGATATCGTAACGACTGTGAATGGCAAGGAAGAAGTTGTCGAGAAAGGTATTGAAATCGCCCCTGTCGAAGGCCTGCACGGCATCGTAATATTCTTTATCTGCCTTACTCTGCCGTAAGGCGGAGTTGATGATGTTACTGTCGTTATAGTTCTTCGCGAAACGGACAACCTCGGAGCGCACGAAGATATCACGCCGACGTATCGGTTCCTTCAAGGAGATGCCATCGAGCGACATACACCTCGACAGTGCCACATAAGTCTGTCCTCCGGCGAAGGCTCCTCCCGTGAAGTCGATATTGACACGCCGGAAGGTCAGTCCCTGACTCTTATGAACGGTGATGGCCCATGCCAGGCGCAAGGGGAACTGCACATAAGTACCTATCTGTTCCTCCTCGATTTTCTCCTCGGTCTCATTGAACTTATACCGCACGTTCTCCCACAGTTCCCTTTCGACATCATACTCACTGCCGTCCTCTGTTATCACACTCACCACGCCACCATCCTCATCGATAGCGGAGACCACACCCAGCGTACCGTTCACCCACCGTTTCTTCATGTCGTTCTTGATGAACATGACATGACATCCTGGCTTCAGTTCCAGTTCGACTGGTGTAGGCAGTGCGTTCTCCGGAAACTCGCCATTAATCTCTCCCTTTGCGATAAACGGTTTGCCTTCGAGCTTATCCAGTTCACGCCGGTTGATATAATCCACTGTATCACGACGTGCGGAAAGGGTTATGGAGAGGCCGTCAGTATCATCCTGAAACGACTGCCCCACCCGCTTGTTAAGCCGCACAAGGTCAGACTCTGTGGCAGTGTTAGTGCGTATATCATCGAGAAGGGAGATAAATTCCGGGTCTGTCTGCCGATAGACCTTCTGCAGTTCGACGCTTACAAGCTGAAAGGAACGGAAGATGCGGGCGTCAAAGAAATAGCCGCTGGGATAGAAAGGATGCAGCAGGCGGCGGTCGTCTTCCTTTATCACCGGCTCAAGTTGATAGATGTCGCCGACGAAGAGCATCTGCTTACCGCCAAAAGGCTCACGCATGTTTCGGCAGTAGACACGCAGCAACTTGTCGATGAAGTCGATGATGTCGGCACGGACCATGCTTATCTCGTCGATAATAATCAGTTCGAGTTCCTTGAGCAGTTTAATCTTCTCACTGCTGTACTTCATCGTACTGCGCAGATGGCGTACGGAGTAGCGGGTATCGTTGGGAAGAAGCGGATAAAAGGGAAGTTTGAAAAAAGAATGAAGCGTTGACCCGCCTGCGTTTATCGCCGCAATACCGGTAGGCGCGAGAACAACATGCTTCTTATGTGTGTTGGCAGCAATATATCTGAGGAACGTAGATTTTCCCGTCCCTGCCCGTCCCGTAAGAAAAAGGCTGTTACGGGTAAACTGAATAATCTGGAGTGCCTGTTGCAACTCCGGATTATTCAGGTCTATGTTGTCTGTTTTTGTTGCCAAAAAAGAATACTCTAATTTCTTAAAGTTAACATTGTGAACCTGCTATAGGTTCGTGTTCTTCTCTGACGACGAAGAAGAGTTATGAGAGGAGCTGCGTCCCTCGCCCTCAGAGGACTTCGATGAGGACGAGCCTTCGGAATTATGACGTCTCGGTTCCTCCGGAACGCCTTCCATAGGCTCACCTTCCTCATTGTCGGCATCGTCAGCATCGATATCCACAGCCTCATTTCTGCGGTTCACGTAGACGGTGTCGACTTTTCGTTTAGGCTTTGTCCAATAGCCCTGACACTCATACAGGCTCTTGTCGATATCGTCGTCGGCAGGCCATTTGGCATGATACTTCATGAACCGTTTGTCCTTCCATACCGCCTTTATGAAGTTTCCGACAATAGGTAGAGCCGAACGGGAGCCCTGGCCCATCTTACCATAGCGGAAATGGATGCACCGGTACTCGCCTCCTACCCACGCACCGCAGACAAGGTTAGGGCTGACGCCGACGTACCACGCGTCAGAGTGGTTGTTTGACGTTCCCGTCTTGCCGCCCCAGTCGGTATCCTTTGTGATGTAGCTGTTGAGGGGCTGCGACGTACCACCGGGCTCGGTGAGACCACCCTTAAGCATCTGTTGCATGAGGAATGCCGTACGATGCGACACGGCCTGCGTATCATCGTCGTCGGCCTCATAAAGGACATTTCCCTCGTCGTCGACGACCTTCGTAACAAGTATCGGATCGTGATGACGCCCGTCGTTGGCTATTGTGGTGTAGGCGCCTACGAGTTCCAAGAGATTGACATCGCTGGCACCAAGGGCCAGTGCCGGTTTATCCTTCAACGGGCTCTTGATACCCATCTTCTGTGCCATCTTTATGATATTGGCAGTGCCCACTTCCTGTCCAAGGCGTGCCGCTATAGAGTTGATACTCTGTGCGAAAGCACTGCGGAGAGGGATAGAGTCGCCGGTGAAATAGCCATTGGCGTTAGTCGGTGCCCATGTCTTCATCTCATGGGTTTCGTCATCCTCGACCTGCATGCTGAAGTATTCGTCACGACGTTTGTCACAGGGAGCCAGACCCTGGTCTATAGCTTCGGTGTATACGAAGAGCTTGAAGGTAGATCCCGGCTGACGCTCAGCCGTCACCTTGTCGTAATTCCAAGTGTCATAGTCGATGTCGCCGACCCATGCCATCACATGGCCTGTCTGCGGCTCGATGGCTACGAAGGCACTGTGCATGAACCGTACCATATAACGTATGGAGTCCATGCTGGACATCTCGGCCGTGATATGTCCTTTCTCATAGTCGAACAGCGAGACCGTATGTTTCTTGTTCATATAGTAGTCCACGCTGTCGGGCTGGTTGGGGTACTTCGCCTGCAAGGCCTTGTATACGGGGAGGCGATGCGCGATACCTTCTATGAAGTTCGGAATAACCTGTCCGTTCTCATCACGCCACGGGTCCTCATGGTACCAGTTGTCCTCAAAGGCACGCTGGACAACACGCATCTGCTTCGTTACGGCCTGCTCGGCATATTTCTGAAGACGGGTGTCGATGGTTGTATATATACGCAGTCCACTGCTGTAGAGGTCATAGCCTTCGAGCTCCGGCTGTTGCTTGAGGAACTTCGCCACGGCATCACGGAAATACTTAGCGCGTCCCTGATCGTCATCCATTGGCTGCACGTCGAGCTCTATAGGCTTCTTGATTAGGGAATCGCACGCCTCGGCAGTCAGGTCGTTATGGTTGCGCATATTAATGAGGACCTGGTTGCGGCGCTTAAGGGAGTTGGCCGGATGACTTATAGGATTATAATAAGATGTGGCCTTAAGCATTCCGACAAGGAGAGCTGCTTGCTCGGGTGTCAGCTTGTCAGGAGTGGTGTTGAAATAAGTCTTTGCCGCTGTCTTGATGCCAAAGGCGTTGTTACCGAAGTCCACGGTATTGGCATACATGGTGAGGATAGCATCCTTACTGTAGATAAGCTCCAGCTTGATGGCTATAATCCATTCCTTACTCTTATCGACGATAAGGCGTACACCAGGGATACGTCCGAAGAGCCCCTGCGAGTTGCCACGGCGCACCTGGAAGAGGTTCTTGGCCAGCTGCTGTGTGATAGTAGAGGCTCCACGGGCTCCATTGTGAGTCACGGCATCCTTCACAGCGCCTCCGATACCCTCGAAGTCGATGCCATGATGCTCATAGAAGCGCTCATCCTCGGTGTCTATAAGCGCGTGCCAGAAGGATGGTGTGATCTCGTTATACCTCACCGGTATTCTGTTCTCCTTAAGATAACGGCCAAGAAGCACACCGTCAGAGCTGAACACCTCACTGCCGGCATTCTTCGGCGGGGTCATTATCTCATAGAAGCCCGGCGACTTACCAAAGAGCCAAAGGAAGTTGATGTCGACCATTCCAAGATAGAGGAACAGGAAGACGACAAACGACGTCAGGCCCACCGCAATCTTGGTGTACCATTTGCGTCCTCTATAGAGATTGGCGTACCATGGGAAGAATCCTATGAATCCTTTCCATATTGACTTGAATATATTAAAAATCTTCTTAAACATGCTGTATAGCTGTTGAATGATGGGGTTGTGAGTGCAAGACTATAGAGTCTAATAATATGCAAAGTTAAGTAAATCGTTGCAATCTATATCCTTGCGTATATATAATTTAAGATTTCTTCAATATTATCGGGTTCAAACCATCTCATTTGCCCATCACGTTTGAACCACGTGAGCTGTTTGCGGGCATAACGGCGGGTGTTGCTTTGTATCCTGAATATAGCCTCATCGAGGGTAGTCAGTCCGTCGAGATAGTCAAACATCTCCTTATATCCTACGGTGTTCAGGGCATTGACATCACGGAAAGGCAAGACTCTCAAGGCTTCCTCGACGAGGCCGCCATGAACCATTTCGAGTGTTCTGGCATTGATTCGGTCATAGAGTTCGGCACGTGGTCTGTTAAGCCCTATCTTTATAATGCTGAACGGCCGTCTCTTAGGCTCGTTATGACGGAAAGAAGTATAGGTACGGCCGGTCTGGTGGCATATTTCCAGAGCGTGGACGACACGCCGCGGATTGTTCTTGTCCACGATCTCCCAATGCTCCGGGTCGAGTTTATGCAGTTCCTCGACGAGTGCAGGCAGTCCCTCGTCGGCAAGACGCTGCTTCATCATTGCTCTTATATCGTCGCGGATGGTAGGTATATCGTCTATTCCCTTGCATACTGCATCGATATACATCATGCTTCCACCGGTCATAAGTGCGAGGTCAGAGCCCCGGAAAAGGTCATCGAGCAGCCGTAGGACGTCCTGCTCATAGTTGGATGCACTGTAATAATCCGTCAGATGCAGACAGCCGACGAAATAATGTCTCACCTCTGCAAGCTGCTCTGCCGTTGGTGCGGCAGTGCCTATGGGTATCTCCTTGTAGAGCTGACGGGAGTCTGCATTGATTATGGGTATACGAAAAGTGTTGGCAATACGGAGACAAAGCTCCGTCTTGCCAACACCTGTAGGTCCTGTTATTACTATAAGGGTCTTCATTTTTGAAGGAGTCTGTACCAACAGAATACCATTTACTTGATGATTCCCCGCTTTGAGGACTCTACGAAGTCAATGATATACTGTATCTCCTTGGTTACCTGAAGCTCACTCTTTATCTTGTTGATATTTTCCTGCCTTGTCCCATCGCTGTAAAGGATGCGGTAAGCATTATGGATGAGTTCTATAAGGTCATTGGAAAATCCATGACGGCGCAGGCCTATGATATTAATTCCTGCGTAGCGGATAGGCTCCTTACCGGCGATGATGTATGGCGGGATGTCCATTGAGAAACGGCTTCCGCCCTGTATCATCACATAACTGCCCACACGGCAGAACTGATGACAGAGCACTTCGGCAGAGACAACGGCGTTGTCGTCGACCTGTACCTCACCTCCAAACTTTGTAGAGTTGCCGATGATAAGGTTTGAACCCATGACACAGTCGTGGGCGATATGCATGTTCTCCATAAGGAGGTTGTTGCTGCCCACCTTCGTAGTGCCTTTTGAGGCCGTGCCACGGGAGATGGTAACGTTCTCACGAATAGAGTTGTTGTCGCCCACCTCACAAATGGTGTCCTCGCCCTTGAACTTGAGGTCCTGCGGCTTTGTGGAGATGCTTGCTCCTGGGAATATCTCATTACCGTTTCCTATTCGTGCACCATAGTTTATGGTTACACTGTTCTGGAAAACGTTGTTGTCTCCGATGACGGTATTCTTATCAATATAGCAGAAAGGGCCAATGACATTGTTGTCACCAAGCTTTGCTTCTGGATGGACGTATGCTAACGGACTTATTTGATTCATATTAGTTTTTATTTGTTCTTGACTATTTGAGCAGTGAAGGTGGCCTCGGAGACGACGTGGTCGCCAACGAACATATAGCCCTTCATAGTGCTTATGCCATGACGAAGAGGAGCCAGCAGCTCTACACGGAACAGGAGGGTGTCGCCCGGAACGACTTTCTGACGGAACTTCACACCGTCTATCTTCAGGAAGTAAGTGGACCAGCGCTCCGGCTCCTCTACCTGGGAGAGTACCAGCAGACCGCCACACTGTGCCATGGCTTCAATCTGAAGGACTCCCGGCATAACTGGTTCCTGCGGGAAGTGTCCCTGGAAGAAAGGCTCGTTGGCGGTGATGTTCTTCACACCAACGATACTTGATGGTCCTACGGCAATAATCTTATCGACGAGCTGCATAGGATAGCGGTGTGGCAACAGTTCACGGATGCGGATGTTATCCATTACCGGCTCCTCGTTAGGGTCGTAGATAGGTGCCTGTATCTCATGCTTGCGGATTTCCTTACGCATCAGCCGCGCGAACTTGTTGTTCACGGTATGTCCCGGACGTGTAGCGATGATACGGCCTTTGATCGGTTTGCCGATAAGAGCCATGTCGCCGATGATGTCCAAGAGCTTATGGCGTGTGCACTCGTTGTCCCACAACAGCGGTTTATGCTGGATGTAACCTATATGTGTGGCATCGATATGCGGCACTTTAAGGAAGTCGGCAAGCTGGTCGAGTTTCTCCTGCGAGACTTCCTTTTCGTAGATGACAATTGCATTGTCGAGGTCTCCGCCTTTGATAAGGTTGGCCTGAAGAAGAGGCATAATGTCGCGGACAAATACGAAAGTACGCGCTGGTGATATCTCGTCAGCAAACTTGTTGATATCATCGAGTGTGGCAAACTGACTGCGTATGAACTTAGACTCGAAGGAGCACATTGCCGTGATGGAGAACTGGTCGTCAGGAAGTATCGTGATGACCGACTCTCCGTCCTTAATCTCTATCTTATGACGGATGATATAGTAATCCTTCGGAGCATTCTGCTCTACAAGACCAATCTCCTTAATCTTCTCAACGTATTTCTCTGCTGAGCCGTCAAGGATTGGGAACTCCGGGCCGTTGACCTGAATGAGACAGTTGTCTACACCCATAGCGTAGAGAGCGGCCATACCATGCTCGATAGTGCCCACGCGCACGTCACCATTAGCGACGACGGTGCCACGCTGAGTGTCAACGACATACTCAGCGAGAGCATCTATGGTAGGCTGTCCGTCAAGGTCTATTCTCTGTATCTTTAATCCATGATTCTCCGGTGCCGGATTGAATGTTACGGTTAAACTCAAACCTGTATGCAGTCCCTTGCCAAATAGTGAGAAACTGCCTTTCAGAGTCTTTTGTTTAGTTGCTTCCATTGCTGTTATATTACCCATGTCCGTCCCTCCTGAAGAAAATCACTTACTGTGCGAGGTACGCCGGAAGGGCTTTCTTATTTAAATTAAACTATATTGTTTCCCGACCAGTATTATCCTATTGTGGATAAAAGGCTTTTAAAAGCCTGATGAGGTCGAAAGATATGTATTATTTATTCTGCGCCTTAAGTTTGTCGACTTCCTTCTGCAGTTCATTAATCTGCTTATAGAGCTCGGGCAGTCTGCGGAAAATAGCCTGCGACTTGAAATAAGGACGCGGTTCCATAGGCGGAGTACCTATAAGGGTCTGATCGCTCTTAAGAGACCCCGGCACACCGCTCTGCGCTCCGAGGAACACTTTATCACCTATGGTGATATGACCGGCAATGCCTACCTGACCACCAAACATACACCACTGACCGACCTTCGTAGAGCCGGCAATACCGACCTGAGCACTCATCACGGTATTCTCGCCGATATCGGTGTTATGGGCTATCTGCACGAGGTTATCGAGTTTCACGCCCTTACGGACAAAGGTGCTACCCATGGTAGAACGGTCCACACAAGTGTTGGCACCAATCTCCACATCGTCCTCTATGGTAACGATACCTATCTGCGGGATCTTGTCGTATTGTCCTGTCTGCTGGTTAGGAGCGAAGCCAAAGCCGTCAGCGCCAATCACCGAGCCGCTATGGATAGTAACATTGTTTCCAAGCCGGCAGTCATGGTATATGCTGACATTAGGATATATGATACAGTTGGTGCCTATGGTAACATTGTCCATCACCGTGGCATGAGGATAAATCTGAGTGCCGTCGCCGATGACAGCGCCATCGCCGATATAGGCGAAGGCTCCGATATATACATCCTTTCCGACCTTAGCCTTAGGGGAAATAAATGCCAAAGAGTCGATACCCTGCTTCTTTGGCCGCATACTCTCATAGAGTTGCAGTAGCTTTGCAACACAGTCCCTGGCATTCTTCACGCGGATAAGCGTTGGTTTTGCCGGTTTCTCCAACTCTATGCTCTCGTCGACGAGGACGATGGTAGAGTCGGTCTGATAAAGATAATGTGTGTATTTCGGATTGGCAAGGAACGAAATAGCGCCCGATTTGCCTTCCTCTATCTTTGCAAAAGTGTTGACAGTGGCGTTCTCGTCACCCTCAACACGCCCTTGGATAAACTGGGCTATCTGCTTTGCTGTAAACTCCATAATATTAGTTTGATTTCTATTTTGCTGGCAAAGATACTGAAAATCGCATACAATGCAAAATAAATGGGAACTTATTTTCATAGCTGGCCACCCGACAATCAGGTGTCCGTGCGACCCTAATTATCAGAAACGTTGGTAACAAAGGTAATATTTCCTGATTTTTCTGGACAGCAGATCTACGTTGAGAAGCTCCGACGCGTCGGCAATATCTTTTATAGTACCATCCTTATAAAGAATAGAGATATGGTCGTCGTTAATGTCGTACATATCCTTTTGTACTGCACTGACACTCATAAAGTAATCCACGTCAGTCTCATCAACGCCCATCTTCTCCCCTATCGTCTTCCTAATGGTCTCCATCTCCTCCTCTGCTACCGGTTCATCATGGACCTCTACCTTGAAGATGCGGCGGTTGATGACGTCAGAGGCGAGTACCGAGAGAATTTTATCTTCCGACTGTGACCATACCTTCAGCGCAGACCATATATCACTGTCATCGAGCTGGCTGTAAAGGTCAAGAGCCTCGGGATGTTCTTCGAACCATTTGGCGTCGATGTCATTATAAAGGAAATACTTCAATGCAGGAGAAGCAAAGATATCCCACCCACGCTTTGCAAGATACTCCGCACGCAGAAGGGTGTTGATAAGGGTCTTCTCATAGGCCACCACAGTCTTATGCAGGTACACAGACCAATACATCAGTCTTCTGGAGGTAAGATAGTTCTCGATGGAGTAAATTGCTTTCGACTCTACTACCAACGCATCATCAACGACATTGAGCATCTTTATGATACGCGCAGAGCCGATATTCCCCTCCGTAACACCAGTAAAAAAGCTGTCCCTGCGCAAATAGTCCAGGCGGTCGACATCCAACTGACTTGAGATAAGCTGATGAAGGAAGTGCTTAGGGTATTCATCCTTAAAAATCTTTATTGCGAGGTTAAGTTCGCCATGCATCTCGTCGTTAATTCTCTGCATCATCATAAGCGATATCTCCTCATGACTGATGCCGTGTATAAGAGTGTTCTCAAGGACATGAGAGAACGGTGCATGACCGATATCGTGCATAAGGATGGCTGCCTCGACGGCCTCCGCCTCAACGTCAAAGATGAAAACGCCCTTCTGTTCCAACGAAAGCACCGCCTCACTCATCAAGTGAAAAGCGCCAATGGAGTGAAGGAAACGTGTATGCTGTGCTCCAGGATAAACGACATTGCCCATTCCAAGTTGTTTTATCCTTGTTAGCCTTTGCATCAGCGGATGCTTAACAATATTCAGGAGAAGTCCCTTCGGTATTTTTATAAATCCGAAGACGGGGTCGTTTATTATCTTACTATCGTTCAATATCTTATCTCTTTGATTCTGATGGCAAAGTTACAACTATTAATCCGATAGGACAACAAAACTAAGGATAAATTTCAATTCTCCGGCCCTGTATCAGTTTTTTAATGACATTATCACGTTTACAAAGACGATATTATGAACAAGTCGCATGTGGATTGTCAGATACTCTAAGATATTAGAAAAGAAGAAGCCCGGCTCCTTATCTGTAAAAGGAGCCGGGCCTATAAATTAGTCAATCACTACGTTTGTCCAGCCATGCTTGTCCTCAACAGTTCCGTACTGTATTCCACGGAGCGTGTTGTAAAGTTTTGTGGACCATGGTCCTGGCTTGTCGCCGAACTTATACTTCTTACCTGTGTCAAGGTCGTCGAGTTCTGAGATAGGAGAGATGACAGCTGCTGTGCCGCATGCGCCAGCCTCCTCGAAGGTGTCGAGTTCCTCAACAGGTACAGGACGGCGCTCGACCTTCAGTCCCAAGTCCTCCGCAATCTGAATCAGACTCTTGTTGGTAATTGACGGCAGGATACTTGTCGACTTAGGAGTAACGTATGTGTTGTTCTTTATACCGAAGAAGTTGGCAGCGCCGCACTCGTCGACATATTTCTTTTCCTTTGAGTCAAGGTAGAACTCCGAACCATAGCCCTTTGATGCTGCTATAGTGTGGGCCTTCAGGGAAGCGGCATAGTTACCACCTACCTTATAGATACCTGTGCCTAGAGGAGCAGCACGGTCGTAGTCGCGTATGATGGCGTACTTGTTACTTTGGAAGCCACCCTTGAAGTATGGGCCTACAGGTGTTACGAAGATTAGGAACAGATAGTCTTTTGAAGGATGCACGCCGACCTGTGCGGATATACCGATGAGCAGTGGACGAATATATAATGTAGCACCGCTCTCGTATGTTGGGATGTAATCCTGATTGAGGCGCACTACTTTGTTTACCATTTCCTCAAAAAGCTCAGTAGGAACCTTCGGCATAACGATACCATCGCATGTGCTCTGCAGACGTGCTGCATTGTCCTTAACACGGAATGTGCGTACTTTTCCGTCCGGGCACCGGTAAGCCTTCATTCCCTCGAATGCCTCCTGGCCGTAGTGCAGGCAGGTAGCTGCCATGTGCAACTTAAGGAATTCATCGGAGCAGACTTCTATCTCGCCCCACTTACCGTCACGATAATAACAACGTACATTGTAGTCGGTCTTCATGTAACCGAAAGACAAGTTAGCCCAATCTAAATCTTTCATAATAAATATGTAATTTTAAATCTATGCTTTGTTATAAAACTATGTTTTATTTTAATTCGTTGCAAAAGTACAAATATTTTATGTAATCTGCAACTTGTTAACGATAAAATATGAATAATTCGTAGTATTTTATGTAGCCTACTGTTTGTCGTCAGCCAATATTTTCTTTATCTCGGCATCAGTTTTAGTCAGTTTATCTTTGCACAGCTTGATAAGTTCTTGTGCCCGCTTGAGCTTTGTGGCCATGGAGTCAATGTCCAGTTCATTGTTTTCCATGCTCTCGACTATATCCTCAAGCTCATGGATAGCGTCCTCGTATTTGAATTGTTTTGCTTCTTTCATCTTACTATAGATTTTATGGTTCCTTTCTCAAGTGTAGTCTCTATCTCACTGCCAGGTTTCAACTCCTTGGCATCGCGAATGGCATGTCCGTTTATACGCGTTATACTGTAACCGTAGCGCAGCATTCTCTTGGGGTCTAAGGTGCGCAACTGCAGTTCCAGTTGTTTCAAGTGGTTTCTGTAGTCATCAAGGAGATGTCCCTGCGCATTATGAAGGAGGCGCACTACCGTCGTATAAGCCAACCTTTTGCTTTGCATACAAGCGTCGCTGGCTGAGCGAAGGGCCATGGCAGCATTTTCCAGTCGTGCTTCCTCTTTGGTCTTTACCATGGAGAACAGCAGCGGTATCTGTCTCACCAGTCTATCCAGCCTCATCTTCTCATAGTCAAGTGCGTGCTCTATGTTGTTTACTATTGCATTCTGGGCGTCCTGAAGGAATGTGTATACTCGTGCAAGATTATCGATGAGCAATGCCGCGGCGGCTGTTGGTGTCTTCACGCGTGTATTGGATACCATGTCGAGGACACACTCATCACGGTCATGACCTATTCCCGTGATAATCGGCAGAGGGAAGTTTGCAACATTCTCAGCGAGTGCCAGCGTGTCAAAACCGCTGAAGTCGGCCGTACCACCTCCTCCACGAATGATTACCACCACGTCGAAATCGTCAATTCTATCGTTTATCCTGTCCAGGGCTGCAATGACACTCTCCTCTACCCTTTCACCTTGCATCACAGCGGTGAATAGTTCCGTTTGGAAGACGAAACCGTAATCATTGTCCGAGAGTTGGTTGCAGAAGTCGCCATAGCCGGCCGCAGTGGCTGAGGAGATGACCGCTATATTCTGTGCGAACATCGGGATGACGAGCTCCTTTTGAAGGTCAAAGACCCCTTCAGACTTCAGTTGCCGTATAATCTCCTGACGTTTGCGAGCCATATCTCCAAGTGTAAACTCCGGATTTATATCAGTAACAATCCAGGAGAAGCCATACTGCTCATGAAACTGCGGATAGACCCTCAGCAACACTTTCATGCCCTTAGCAAGGCTCTGCCCTGTAATGCGCTCGAAATAGGGACGTATCACCATCCACGTACTTCTCCAGCATTTTGCCGAGGCCTTGGCAACAGGCGTGTTTGAGGCACCTTCCTTCTCAATGAGTTCCATGTAACAATGGCCATGGTTCTCCCTACATTCCGACAGCTCAGCCTCTACCCAGTACTCTTGTGTAAGGGTCGTCTCGATAACCTTGCGAACGAGGCCGTTCAGTTCATATAGTGTAAGGTGCTTCTGCATATTTCCAATTGCTTTATGCCACGGTAGCTACCGGCCAAGTCCTATCTGATAAGCTTTCCAAAAGTCCGGGGTGCCGAAACCATATATATTGTCAGGATGTTCAACATTATTTCCGGACTCCCTGACGATGTCTACAATCTGCCGGGCTGTCTTATTGGGAAGAGCCTGCCACAGACAAGCCACCATTCCGGCAAGGGTCGGACACGAGAAAGACGTGCCGTTGTCATGCTGTATGGAGCCACTGCCACTGACAACCGATGTTGAACTGCCTATTGCCATAACGTCAGGCTTCACCCGTCCGTCGGCAGTTGGTCCGACAGAGCTAAAAGGAGAGTTAAGGCCCTGATAGGTAACAGCGCCAACGGTAAGTATGTCGCGTGCGTCTGCGGGAAATCCGATTTTCTTCCATGAGCCCATGCCGTCGTTTCCGGCACTGTTGACGCAGATAATACCCTTGGCTGCCAACATGGATGCCGTCCGGGATATCAAAGCCGTCACTCCGTCCTGCTCATAATAATGGTGGTTGACGAACGGATCGTCAAAATGATGATAGCTAAGAGATGATGATATAATGTCTACCCCGACACTGTCGGCAAATTCCGCCGCCTCAGCCCAGTAGTCCTCCTCAACGATATTCTCCGAGCCATAGTCCTCCGAGCGCAGAAGAAGATAACCAGCGTCGGGAGCTGTACCCACGAAGATGTTCGGCTGATTCATGGCCATAGTCGAAAGGACTTTCGTTCCATGGTCCATCTGCTTGTATATACTTGACGGCGACGGAACGACGAAGTTATGAGAGCCGATTATATTGACATTGTTGAACGCCTTAATCTTGTCTACATTCATGAAGCCGGCATCAATAACGGCAATGGTCATTCCCTTTCCTCTGAACCCGGCATCATGAAGGCGCACACCATCGAGACTCTCTATCTGCGCTTGTCCGTCACCATAGTACTTCCCGCTGACAGTATCCCAACTCTGGAACTTCGGCTCTATATAGTCGCGTCCGAGTGGCGCAGGTATGGAGTCGAGCGATTCCCACACCTTCAGGGTCTTGCTGACAAAAGGAAGACGCTGAAGATGTTCCAGACGCTGGCGGTTCTCACTTCTCACAAGGACCGTATTGTTCCATTTGCTGACGCCCACCACCTCGACACCGTGCCGTTGTATCTGCCTCAGGTATGCCGGAGAAACGGGCAGGTCGGTAGAGTCTATAGCCAATCCCTGCCTGCGGCGACGTTCTATGCTCTTCAGAGACAGGAACTTCTCCGGTTCAGAAAGGCTGAAGGGTGTCTCCGCCTTGTCTTTCAGCGTGATGCGGTATATGTAGTTTTTGCCTTCTGGATTTGGTATTATCTCCGTATAGGTCTTGCTACCTGAAGCAAATGCAATAACAGCGATAAATCCCAACAGTATTGGCAGTATCAGTTTTTTCATATTTCGTTAGACGATTTAAGTGCAAAGGTAATACAATATATGTAAAGAACTGTACAATTAGCCATAAAAAATTCTCATACTCTATCCAAAGACCATAATAAAATGTTATCTTTGCATGTAGCAACCAGAAACAAACAAGAATGAACCATAACGAATATCTATCCCAGTTGGACGACTGTCAGCGCGAGGTCGTACAGGCGCGCAACGGCTATCACCTTGTTCTTGCTCCTCCGGGATGCGGCAAGACGCATACCCTCGCCGAGAGGATATGCTATGCCCATGACCTTGGTGTGCCGTATGACGACATGCTCTGTCTGACATTCACCAACCGTGCGTCGCGCGAAATGCTCAACAGGATAAGCAAACGCATCAACGATGACACCGTCGCTGACCTGCAGGTCGGCAATGTCCACCGTTATTGTTCCCGTTTTCTCTTCGACAGTGGGGTTGTCAACGCCGACTCATCGATTATCGACGATGAGGAAGCGGTAAGCATCATTGCCGACTACATGCACGAGGATGACGAGACGGTAATGGGCGATTACCGCCGATATAAGGTATATCAGGAGATTATCTTCTTCCAGCATCTCATGTATCAAATAGAACATGAGCATCCCATGCAGATCTATCTGCATCCTGAGTCGTTCACAGAGGAGAACCGCCTGGCCCTGAAGAAAATATGTCAGTTGCAGAAGTTCGACTTCAACATTAAGTCGATGATTGACATTTACCATAACGCAGGAGCGTATATCGACGACGCCAACGCTCCACTTGTAGGCCAGGACATGGCAAAGAGCATAAGAAACCTGACGCTGAAGATGTACTATGCCCATATGTTTGAGCAGTACAAACGTGAGAACGACATGCTCGACTTCGAGGACCTGCTGCTCTACACCTATGACGCTTACAGGGAGGACAAAGCCAAACCCACGGAGCAACGCGCCTATGACTACTATCACTGGATACAGGTCGACGAGGTTCAAGACCTCAACGAGATGCAGCTGGCCATCATAGACCTGCTCACGGCGGAGAAGGACTATACTGTCATGTACCTCGGTGATGAGCAACAAGCCATTTTCTCTTTTATGGGAGCAAAGATGGAGACGCTTATGGAACTCCGCATGCGCTGTAAGGGCCATATACATCATCTGACAAAGAACCACCGTTCACCGAGTTACCTGCTGGATGTCTTCAACGACTATGCCTCCAAGACACTGAACATAAAAACCGACCTACTGCCAACCACCGACCGGAAAGTTAAGGCCACAACAGATGATCTGCGGATAATAACCTCCAAGACCATCGATAAGGAGATAGAAGATGTCGCCACCCTTGCCGCGGAGCTGCTGGACAAGCATCCCGACGACCGCACGGCCGTGATAGTAAGTTCCAACCGTGATGCTGATGCTATCAGTGACGCCATGACCACTCAGGCCATACCGCACTTCAAGGTGTCAGGCAAGGACCTGTTCTCCACCAACGAGATGAAACTCCTCTTCGCTCATCTCGATGTCGTAACGAACGAGACCAATTTCATCAGCTGGGCCAGGGTGCTCAAAGGCATGAAAGTCTTTCAGACAAATTCACTGGCAAGACGGTTTCTGAGAAAGCTGAAGATGCTGTCGCTGACACCGGTCGATTTTATGCAGTACAACCGCAGTTCATACATCCTGGAGTTTCTGAAGAGCTATAAGAGTGGTCCTCTTGTTGTTTTCGACACGGAAACCACAGGTCTTGACGTGTTCTCCGACGATATTATTGAGATATCAGCCATCAAGGTTCTAAACGGCAAGCAGGTCGGTGACCCCTTGGACCTATACATCAGGACCGACAAGGAGATACCGCCAATGCTTGGCAGTAAGGCCAACCCGATGTATGACATTTACAAAGAGAAAAATGAACATGGAGAGCTGCTAAGCCATGAGGATGCCCTAAGGACTTTTCTGACGTTCATCGGCGACGGCCCCATTGTCGGACATAACGTCAACTACGACTACAACATCCTCGACAACAATATGAAACGTTATCTTGACGACAGCATGCGAGCTCATCCAAATGTCTATTATGATACGCTAAAGCTGACACGTCTCCTGATACCGAACCTCCACAGCTACAAGTTGGAGGCTCTCCTTGCCGCCTTCAAGTTGGAGGGAACCAACTCCCATCAGGCTATCGACGATACGGCCGCCACCGTCAGTCTGCTCGTCTTCTGTTATCAGAAGGCATTAGAAAAGGCAGGCTCGCAGGCTGCCTTCATCAACCACCCGAAGGTCATTCCACTCGGCGACAAATTGCGTCGGAACTATTTTGGACTTTACAGCAGGACTCTCCATAACCTCTATGCTGACGTCGCTACAGCAGAGCCTCCTCTCATCCGTGAGCTTAAAGAGGCATACAAATATCTTGATGATGGCGACTATATAAATAATGTAGAGAAATTCAACTATGTCCTTGACTACATATCAGGTGATATCCTTGAACCGGAATACCGCCACCGTCCCCTCCTCGACCAGTTGGCACGGTATCTCATAGATCTCAACACGATGAAGGAAGCCGACTTCTGCAACTCCAAGAGCATTAAGGAGAAGATTTACGTCACCACTGTTCACAAGGCGAAAGGTCTGGAGTTTGACAATGTCATTGTCTTCGACGCGGCTGACGGACGCTACCCCAACTACTTCAATAACGACAAACGGAAAGACGAAGAGGACGCACGGAAGTTCTACGTAGCCATCTCCAGGGCACAGGAGCGGCTGTACATAACATACGCCTTACAGCAAATCGACAAATACGGTAGAACGCATAACAGGGAGCTAACGCCTTTCATGGCTGAGATAATGAGCCATTTCAACCATTACCAACAACGAATGTAGTCTCCTGACTTACATCTCATGGAAACTATTAAAGATGTAAATATGATTAGGGCATTACCATAGTCCTTTAATACGAAAGACACGGTCCTTATCCAACAGCAACAAAAAAGCCTTCCCTTTGTAGGGAAGGCTTTTTGTATTTTGAGAATTACTTATTAATAAGCACTTTCAAACTCTCTGAGGAATCGTGTATCGTTCTCAGAGAACATACGGAGATCGCTCACGCGATACTTAAGGTTTGCGATACGCTCAACACCCATTCCGAAAGCATAACCGGTATAGACGTTCGGGTCTATGCCACAAGCAGCGAGGTCATGTGGGTCTACCATACCACAACCAAGGATTTCCACCCATCCAGTGCCCTTACAGAAGCCGCAACCCTTACCGCCACAGATATTGCAGGAGATGTCCATTTCCGCACTTGGCTCGGTGAACGGGAAATAGCTTGGACGCAGACGAATCTTTGTGTCCGGTCCGAACATCTCACGCGCAAAGGTCAGGAGCACCTGCTTCAGGTCGGTGAAACCAACGTTCTTGTCGACATACAAGCCCTCCACCTGATGGAAGAAACAGTGGGCACGTGCTGAGATAGCCTCGTTACGATAAACACGTCCTGGGCACAGCACACGAATTGGCGGCTCATGAGTTTCCATGTAATGAGCCTCATCACCTGAAGTATGACTGCGAAGAAGGACATTCTTCGTCACGTCGTTAGGATCACTCTGCTCAATAAAGAAAGTATCCTGCATGTCGCGTGCCGGATGGTCCGCGGCGAAATTCAGCATGGTAAACACATGCTTGTCGTCGTCGACCTCCGGGCCCTGGTACAGGGTGAAGCCCATACGGCTGAAGATGTCGATAATCTCGTTCTTAACAACAGTCAGAGGATGGCGTGTGCCAAGCTCCACAGGATATGCCGTACGTGTCAGATCTATATCATCGCTCTGCGCCTCCTGGGTCTCCAGTTGGTCGCGGAGCTCATTAATCTTCTCCTGGGCTTTCGTCTTGAGTTCGTTAATCTTTATGCCAATAGCCTTCTTCTGATCCTTGGCAACATTACGGAACTCACCCATCAGCTCGCTGACGGCTCCTTTCTTGCTCAGGTACTTCAGACGCAACTGCTCAAGCTGCTCGGCATTCTCGGCATGTGCTTTCTGCACCTCATCAAGAAGTGCATCTATCTTTTCTAATAACATAATTAGTTTACCTCTGTTTTTTCCAATTTATCTGCAAAGATACAACAAACGGGAGACAACACAAAAAGAAAAACACATTTTTCAATCTATCCGGCTGAATTTTAGGACAGAACGAACCATGCGACTTCACAAAAAAAATCTTCCGTTCTTGTCACGTTTCTTACCCGAGCACCTCTGCCATCTGTTGCTGAAGGTCCTTAGCCTTTTCCGCAGCAGCCTCGGCAAAGTCCTTGCCATTAGAAGCGTAGATGATACCACGCGACGAGTTGACAAGAAGGCCACAGTCCTTAATCATGCCATACTTGCAAACCTCCTGCAGACTTCCACCTTGCGCGCCCACACCTGGAACAAGGAGGAAATGGTTTGGTGCCACACGGCGTATATCCTCAAACATCTTTCCCTGTGTGGCTCCGACGACATACATCATATTCTCGTCATTGCCCCACTCCTGACCCCTACGGATCACCTTTTCAAAAAGACGCTCGCCGTCCTTGTCCTCGGTAAGCTGGAAGTCATGACTACCCTTATTGCTGGTGAGAGCAAGCAGAATGACCCACTTGTCCTTATATCCGAGGAACGGTGTCACGCTGTCCTCACCCATATAAGGTGCGACGGTGAGAGCATCAAGGTCATACTCCTCAAAGAAGGTCCGCGCATACATAGCGGAGGTATTCCCGATGTCGCCACGCTTCGCGTCAGCAATGACGAAATGGTTCGGATAGTTCTCCTTCAGATAGTTTACCGTGCGCTCGAAAGCCGCAATACCTTTCACCCCAGAAGCCTCATAGAAGGCTAGGTTCGGCTTGTAAGCCACGCAATAGGGTGCCGTAGCGTCTATAATAGCCTTGTTGAAAGCATACACGGGGTCATCCTCCTTAAGGAGGAACTCCGGAATCTTCCGTGTGTCAGTGTCCAAGCCGACGCACAGGAAACTCTTCTTAGAAAATATCTGATTGACTAATTCTTTTCTGTTCATGATTAAGACGTGAAAAATCCCCTTGAGAAAGAGGAACGTTTTCTTTACAATTCCGATTCTTTCAGTTTCTCGGCATTCTCCGCAACAGTCAGCGCGTCTATCATTGCCTGAATATCGCCACCGAGGAAGCCTTGCAGGTCATGGGTGGTGTATCCTATACGATGGTCGGTGACACGTCCTTGCGGGAAGTTGTATGTACGGATCTTTGCCGAGCGGTCACCGGTGGAGACCAGTGAGCGGCGTCGGTTGGAGATGTCGTCGACATATTTCTGATGCTCGTGGTCGTAGATGTAAGTGTACAGACGGCTCAGAGCACGCTCCTTGTTCTTTGGCTGGTCGCGTGTCTCGGTACACTCGATAAGTATCTCCTCCACCTCGCCGGTCTCAGGATTCTTCCACGGATAACGCAGACGCACGCCTGAGCTGACCTTATTGACATTCTGACCACCGGCACCGGAGGAGCGGAAGGTATCCCACTTGATATCACCTTCATTGATATGCACCTCGAACTTCTCGGCCTCAGGGAGGACGGCGACAGTAGCGGCAGAGGTGTGCATACGTCCCTGTGTCTCCGTTGCCGGCACACGCTGCACACGATGTACACCCGACTCATATTTCAGAGTGCCATAGACGTTGTCGCCCTCCACGGCGAAGTCTATCTCCTTATATCCGCCTACCGTACCCTCGTTGGCATCGGTGACAGAGAGCTTCCAGCCCTTCTTTTCACAATAGCGTTTGTACATGTTGAAGAGGTCGCCGGCGAAAAGGGCAGCCTCATCACCACCAGTACCGGCACGTATCTCCATCTGAACGTTCTTGGCGTCCTCAGGGTCCTTAGGTACGAGAGCGAGTTTTATCTCCTCCTCCAGCTTAGGCTGAAGGTCCTCATTCTCTGAGAGTTCCTCACGTGCCAGTTCCTTCATGTCAGGGTCCTTCTCATTGGCCAGCACGTCCTTAGCTTCCTTTATCGCATTGAGGCAGGCAACGTATTTCTTTCGCACTGCCATGATATCTTCCAGTTCCTTATATTCTTTCGTAAGCTTGACATAGCGTTGCTGGTCGGCAATGACCGCAGGGTCGGTAATCAGTGTGCCGACCTCTTCGAAACGTGCCTCCAGTCCGTCAAGTTTTTCCAGTATGTTGTTCATCTTCCTTGCAAAGCGTTATTAATAATTGAACACTCCGAACTCACTCTTTATAGTCAGCGAGCGTTTGCCTTCCTCAATATATCCTATCTTCTGTGCATCGATGTTAAAACTCTTGCTGATGGCGATAACCTTCTCAGCAATCTCCGGGCGCACATAGATTTCCATACGGTGTCCCATGTTGAAGACCTGATACATCTCCTTCCAGTCGGTGCCGCTCTCATCGTGGATGAGCTTGAACAGAGGAGGCACAGGGAACATATTGTCTTTGACCACATGGCAGTTCTCACCTACGAAGTGCAGGACCTTTGTCTGCGCGCCACCCGTGCAATGGACCATTCCGTGAATTTCCGGACGGAGCTCATCGAGAAGTTTCTTTATCACCGGAGCATAGGTACGCGTCGGGGAGAGCACAAGTTCACCAGCATTCACCGGCACTCCCTCAATCTTATCCGTGAGGTGTTTGTCGCCGCTATAAACCAGTTCGTCCGGCACCTTATGGTCATAGCTCTCCGGGAATTTCTCGGCAAGGTACTTGGCGAAGACATCATGACGAGCGCTGGTCAGGCCGTTGCTGCCCATGCCGCCATTATAACGATGCTCATAAGTAGACTGACCTGTTGATGACAGACCGACGATAACATCGCCCGGGCGGATGTTGGCATTGTCTATGACGTCGGAGCGCTTCATTCGGCATGTAACCGTAGAGTCAACAATGATGGTGCGCACGAGGTCGCCGACGTCTGCTGTCTCTCCGCCGGTAGGCCATATACCGATACCCATCTCACGGAGCTCGGCGAGGAGCTCGTCGGTACCATTGATGATGGCTGAGATGACCTCACCGGGGATAAGCATCTTATTGCGTCCGATGGTGGAGCTGACAAGGATATTGTCGACAGCGCCGACACAGAGAAGGTCATCAGTGTTCATCACCACAGCATCCTGCGCGATGCCTTTCCATACGCTAAGGTCGCCCGTTTCCTTCCAATACATATATGCAAGGCTCGACTTTGTTCCGGCGCCGTCGGCATGCATGATGTTGCAGTATTCCGGATCACCGCCGAGGATATCGGGGATAATCTTGCAGAACGCCATAGGGAATATACCCTTGTCGATGTTCTTTATCGCGTTGTGTACGTCTTCCTTCGCGGCACTCACGCCACGCATCATATATCTGTTGTTCATAAAAAAAGCCTCTCACTGTCTCCCGGGCTGCGTTTCCGGCATTTCCATGATAAACGAAGGAGGCAGTTTGATTAATTTGTTATACTTGTTTTATATTTTCCTTTTCTAAAGTATCCGCCAATGCCCGTGCGGTCTACTGCTCCTTTCCATTCCAGAACTCCCAACTGGCAAAAGCCTGCAGAAGGAGCATCTCCAATCCGTTCTTCACCGTAGCGCCACGTTCGGCACCTTTCTGCAAGAACAATGTCTGGTCAGGATTGTATATAAGGTCATAGAGAAGCGTATGAGAGTCCATGGCCTCATAAGGCAACTGCGGACACACATCGACTTTCGGGTACATGCCGACAGGGGTGCAGTTGACAATGACGTTATATTCTTTTATCACCTCCGGTGTAATCTCATCATACTGTATCGTCCCAGGACGCTTGAAACGGCTGACGAACACCGTCTCCAGTCCCAGCGACCGCAGACCATAGTTGATGGCCTTCGAAGCGCCACCCGTGCCCAGTATGAGCGCTTTCTTATGGTACCTGTCCAGGAGCGGTTCTATACTCTTGGTGAAGCCGATGACATCACTGTTGTATCCGCGCAGGACAACATTCTTGCCCTTATGCGACACACGTATAACATTGACAGCTCCGATGGCGCGCGCCTCCGGACTGATATAGTCGAGATAGCTTATAACCTTTTCCTTATACGGTATGGTTACGTTTAAGCCCTTGAGCTCCGGGTTCATATCAATGACTTCGGGAAGGCTCTCAATGTTCGGCAACTCGAAGTTCAGATACTGGGCATCAATATCCTCATCCTCAAACTTCTCGTTAAAGAAATTCTTCGAGAACGAATGTCCCAGCGGATAGCCTATCAGTCCGTACTTGTCCATAAGCGTATTTCTAATGTTTACGTATATTATATATAATGTGTAATCAGTGCACCGATGCTGCGAAACAAAAGCATACCTCTTACATTGCAAAAGCATAGCCTTCACCCTCCTAAAGGATAGCTTCCACATCACCCCAAAGCTATCCTGTCTCCCTTCGGCGTTTATTTCTCCGCGAAGAACATCGTACAGATGCCCGATGTAAGACGATGGAAACCGGCCTTGGAGAAGCCTGCCTTCATGATGATATCCATCATCTGCTCTCCCTGAGGAAAAGCCTCGATTGTCTTTGTGAGATACTCATACGCACTCCTGTCGTGAGAAATCAGACGGCCGTAGGTAGGCAGCATCACATGAGAATAGACCTTAAACAGCTGTTTCATAGGGAACGTGACCGGTGTGGAGAGTTCCACTATGCTCAGGTGCCCGCCTTTCTTCAGCACACGGCACATCTCCGCGAGTCCTTTGTCGAGGTCCGAGAAGTTACGTATGCCGAAAGCCGAGATGACAGCGTCGAAGGTATTATCTGGGAACGACATATTCTGACAGTCCTCCTTTCGGAATTCTATCACATCAGCCAGTCCTTCCTCCTTAGCTTTGAGCCTGCCCACATTCATCATACCCTCTGAAATGTCGACGGCGGTAATCTTCTCAGGATTTAAAATCCGCGAGGCTAGGATGGCGAAGTCGCCGGTACCCGTAGCGATGTCGAGTATATGGTTATGCTCGTAGGGCAGGAGCTGACGGACAGCCTTTTTACGCCACCCCTTATCGATGTCGAACGACATCAGATGGTTCAGCCTGTCGTAGGTGGGAGCGATGTTGTTGAACATCTCTCGGACGAGAGCATCTTTCTCACCCTTCTTCCCGTACGGGTTTATCTTCTCCTGTTTGTACATAAATATGTTATATTCCTCATCAGACCATCACCATGGCGACGGTCTGATGAGAAACGATTTTATTTTCTGTTAGCCAAGTAGTTCTTCACATTCCTCTCGATGCGAGCGGCAATGTCGCCCTCCTCGGCAGCCTTGTCAAACTTCTCACCGGTGATATGCTCGTAAAGTTCGATGTAACGGTCGCTGACGCTCTGAGCATACTCCTCTGTTATCTCCGGCATCTTCTGTCCAGGCTGGTTCATGAAGCCCTGCTCGATAAGCCACTGACGGACAAACTCCTTGGAGAGCTGACGCTGCGGCTCGCCCTTTTCGAACTTCTCCTCATAGCCGTCAGCGTAGAAATAGCGGCTTGAGTCAGGAGTATGTATCTCATCGATGAGATAGAGCTTTCCGTCGCGCTTTCCGAACTCATATTTCGTATCAACAAGGATAAGGCCACGCTTAGCGGCAATCTCCTGTCCGCGTGCGAAGAGCTTACGTGTCCAGTCCTCGATGACTGCGTAATCCTCAGCACTAACAATGCCCTGCTTGATAATCTCCTCACGGGAGATATTCATGTCGTGACCCTCATCAGCCTTGGTTGTCGGGGTGATGATTGGCTCCGGGAAGCGCTCGTTCTCACGCATGCCGTCAGGGAGTTTCACACCACAAAGCTCACGTGCTCCCTCCTTGTATGCGCGCCATGCGCTACCGGTGAGGATAGAACGGATAATCATCTCTACGCGGAAGCCCTCACACTTCAGTCCTACGGTAACCATCGGGTCCGGTGTAGCGAGTTTCCAGTTAGGGCAGATGTCGCTGGTAGAGTCAAGGAACTTGGCTGCAATCTGGTTCAACACCTGTCCTTTGTAGGGAATACCAACAGGCAGGACGACGTCGAAGGCGGAGATTCTGTCGGTGGCGACCATCACGATAAGGTCGTCATCAATGTCATAAACGTCACGAACCTTGCCGTGGTAAACACTCTTCTGTCCATCGAAATGGAAATCAGTCTTTGTTAATGCTTTCATAACTAATGAGCCTCGCCATGCGCTTACAAAGGAGAACAAATCCGTCGCCGATGAAAGGCTGTGGTGGGGGATGAACTTTGTTTGTTTATTTATGTTGTTAAATCTCTTTCTTATTACTGCCGTCAGTCATCAGAAGCTTTGCCGGCACCGGCTGCATCTTCGCCTGCGCGTGCCCTGGCCTTGTCGTAAGCCTCATAGGCATTGACGATACGGGTAACGAGTTTGTGTCGGACGATGTCTTTCTTTGTCAGCGACACCACACTGATACCTTCTATGCCGGAGAGGATGCTAAGGGCCTCCTTCAGTCCGCTTGTCTGCGAGCGCGGCAGGTCTATCTGTGTCAGGTCGCCGGTGATAATCATCTTCGTGTTGCAGCCCATACGCGTGAGGAACATACGTATCTGTGCCGACGTGGTGTTCTGCGCCTCATCGAGGATAACGACGGCATCGCTGAGGGTGCGACCGCGCATGAAGGCCAGAGGAGCTATCTGTATGACATGCTTGTCCATCATATCCTGGAGCTTCACGGCGGGTATCATATCCTCAAGGGCATCATAGAGCGGCTGCAGATAGGGGTCTATCTTCTCCTTCATGTCACCGGGAAGAAAGCCAAGCTTCTCTCCGGCCTCCACGGCAGGACGGCTGAGGATAATCTTTTTCACGGCCTTCTCCTTCAATGCCCTCACAGCAAGGGCAATGCTCAGATAGGTCTTTCCCGTTCCAGCAGGACCGACGGCGAAGATCATATCGTCCTTGTCGAAGGCATCAACGAGTTTCTGCTGGTTTCCGGAACGGCTTTTTATCGGACGCCCCGACACTGAATATACGATAACACCCTTCACGGCGTCGTCCTTGGTCTTCTTGCCATTGACAATGTCGAGGATGTCCTCTTCCGATATCTTGTTGTACTTAAGCACATGCTTTCGCATGGTCTCAATGTTGTCTTCTATCTTCGCCATTTCCTCCTCGTCGCCGAGAACGCGGATTACATTGTCGCGCGCGACAATCCTCAACTTGGGAAACAAGGACTTCAGCATCTGCAGATGTCCGTTACCCACGCCATAGAACACTACGGGATCAATGTCCTCAAGTACAATATGCTTCTCTATCAAATTTTCACCTAATATATATTATTGATGCAAAGTTACAGCAAATGAGTGAAATAACAAAGGAAAAAGCAATTTTGTTTTGTATTGTCTTCGGTTTACACTACCTTTGCAGCACGAATTATGAAAAAGAAAAAAATCTCAAAACGAAAATATGTTCTTGGCTTCTTTGCCATTGTCGCCTTACTGGCCCTTATAAGGATAATATTCCCGTCAGTTGTGGGAAAGAGATACAGCGACCAGAATGACACCAGAACAGAGAAAGAGGACAGCAAAGCCGACAAGGACTCACTGGGGACAAACAAACACGCGCAGGCAAATATCGTCATGGGCAAAGCCGTCGATTTCTTCAATGCCGACGGCACTGAAGCCAATCACAAGCTGAAAGGTGTGTGGAGCTATAAGGACTGTGCTCCTGACTCCAATGCCTCGCATCTCGTTGCGGCCAAGGAGTTTGGCGTAGTGCCTGTACAGAATATTCAGGACGCGGAGAACAGAAAACACGAGCTGGTGTACATCGGCAGTAACCCGTATTATAAGGTCCGGAAGCTGCAGGCCAGCATACCGTACCTTGTCCCGCGTGCCGCCGCCCTTCTGCAGGACATCAGCCGCAACTTCCTTGACAGCCTTGCCATCAAGCACATACCTCTCCAGAAGCTCGTCATAACAAGTGTTCTAAGGAGCAAGGATGATGTTGTGAAGCTGGGGAAGCACAATAAGAACGTATCACCAAACAGCTGCCACGTATACGGCACCACGTTCGACATCAGCTACACTCACTTCGAGCCCCTTGAGGCCAGAGTCGACGACGACAGGTATAAGAAAACACTCAGCGAGGTGCTGCGCGACCTGCGGGATCAGGGACGATGCTACGTGAAGTACGAACTCCACCAGGCTTGCTATCATATCACCGTAAGGTAAGCCTTTCACATAACCACTTTGTCTCCCCCTAAAAGTGGAGAAACTAAATGCAAAAAGCGTATTGACAAGCCGTAAGACTTCTCAATACGCTTTTTTTTACTTTGTTTCTCTGATTCGAGGGGTTTCCCGGTATACAGTCCAAAGAGGACCCGTACCACCCTCACCCAACAGTATGGGGGCGTCACTGATATTTTTAGTAAGCGAACAATGGATAGTTCTTCATCGTGGCATTGACTTTCTCCCTAACGCTCTTGATAACCTGGTCGTTCTCCGGGTCAGCGAGGACCTCGTCGATAAGGTCTGCGATAAGATGCATCATATCCTCCTTGGCGCCACGTGTGGTCATGGCAGCAGTGCCAAGACGGATACCGGATGTCTGGAAGGCAGAACGCTCATCATAAGGAACCTTGTTCTTGTTGACCGTGATATCGGCAGAGACAAGGGCATTCTCAGCAACCTTACCAGTAAGGTCTGGGTATTTCTGACGCAGGTCGAGGAGCATAGAGTGGTTGTCGGTACCACCGCTGACAATGCTGAAGCCACGGTCGATGAGGTCCTGAGCCAGGACGGCAGCATTCTTCTTCACCTGTGTGGCATATTCCTTCCAACTCGGCTCCAAGTTCTCACCAAAGCCTACAGCCTTAGCGGCAATGACATGCTCCAAAGGACCACCCTGGTTGCCCGGGAAGACGGCAGAATTGAGGAGCGTGCTCATCTTCTTCACAACGCCCTTCTTCGTGGTCAGACCCCATGGATTGTCGAAGTCCTTGCCAAGAAGGATGACACCACCACGCGGGCCACGGAGTGTCTTATGTGTTGTTGTGGTAACGATATGTGCATACTTCACAGGATTCTTCAGCAATCCAGCGGCAATAAGACCGGCAGGATGTGCCATGTCAATCATCAGCAGAGCACCTACCTCATCGGCAATCTTGCGCATACGCTCGTAGTCCCACTCACGGCTGTAAGCAGAACCGCCGCCGATGATGAGCTTTGGCTTGTGCTCCAGTGCCAGACGTTCCATCTCGTCATAGTCGACGCGGCCCGTCTCACGGTTCAGTGTGTAGCCGATATGGTTATACAGAATACCAGAGGTGTTGACAGAGCTACCATGCGACAGATGACCGCCCTGGTCCAGGTCAAGGCCCATAAATGTATCACCGGGCTTCAGCACGGCAAGCAGCACAGCCTGGTTGGCCTGTGCGCCGGAGTGCGGCTGCACGTTGGCATACTCTGCGCCGAAGAGCTTCTTCACTCTCTCAATGGCCAGTGTCTCCACCTTGTCGACAACCTGACAACCTCCATAGTAACGATGGCCGGGATAGCCTTCAGCATACTTGTTTGTAAGGTATGAGCCCATGGCTTCCATAACCTCATCACTAACGAAATTCTCTGAGGCAATAAGCTCCATGCCACGCAGCTGACGCTGATGCTCCTCCTCGATGAAATTGAAAATCTCCGGATCTCTTCTCATTTTGAAATGCTATTACGATATTAAATGTTTAAATTCTTAGAGTATCCCCACCGCACATAACGTCCCGAAGGTCGGGAGACGGCGGAGCCTTAGTGTTATACCAGTTCTACATCTTCGATGTTCTGTTCCTTGTCGCAGTAGTGACACTTGACAATACCGAGTCGTTTGTCAACAACATTGAAGATGGTCTCCATCGGCTCATTGTTTGTAATGCACTTGGGGTTATTGCATCTGATGATGCCGCGGAGCTCATCGGGGGTCTCAACGCGCCGTTTCTCCACCACCTCATAGTTGCGGATAGTGTTCAGAACGATGTTCGGGGCCACCACACTGAGACGGTTGATTTCATCATCAGTGAAGAACTTATCACTTATCTTTATAATACCCTTGCTGCCCATGAGGCCCGACTTGTAGTTGTAGCCTATCGTCACCGGCGTGTCCATGTCCTGCAGGTGAAGCAGGTTGACAACCTGGAAGGTCTTGTTTGTCGGTATATGGTCTATAACGGTACCGTTCTCAATGGCACTGACAAGTAATTCTTTGTTTCCCATTTCCTTTAGTCGATTATTGTTTTATCATTAACGACATCCTCGTAAGTTATCCCGAGGCAGTAACAGAATATGGCCTCACGGGCATAGAGTCCGTTCTTGGCTTGCTGAATATAGTAAGCATGAGGGTTGTCATCCACCTCGTAGGCTATCTCATTGACACGTGGAAGCGGATGGAGCACCTTCATATTGGGCTTGGCATCCGACAGCATGTCGTTGGTGAGACGGTATACGTTCTTCACGCGCTCGTATTCCATAAGGTCTGAGAAACGCTCCTTCTGCACACGCGTCATATATAATATGTCGGCGTCGGCAAGTTCCTTACTGTTCAAGGCATCGTGCTCCACATATTTTATATTATTCTCGCGGCAATACAACTTGTATTCCTCCGGCATCGCCAGCTCTTTCGGAGCGATGAAATGAAACGTCGGATTGAAATGACGCATCGCCATAATCAGGGAATGTACAGTCCTGCCGTACTTAAGGTCTCCAACGAGATAGATATTCAGATTGTTCAGCGTGCCCTGTGTCTGATATATCGTATAGAGGTCGAGCAGACACTGCGACGGATGTTGATGGGCACCGTCGCCGGCGTTGATAATTGGTATCGGGGCCACCTCACTGGCATATTGCGCCGCACCTTCTATATAATGGCGCATAGCGATAACATCGGCATAGTTGCTTACCATCAGAATGGTGTCCTTAAGAGTCTCACCCTTGGAAACACTTGAAACCTTTGCATCGGTGAAGCCTATCACCTTTGCTCCAAGCCTGTTGGCTGCCGTTTCAAAACTAAGACGCGTGCGTGTAGATGGTTCATAGAAAAGAGTTGCGACTATCTTACCCTTCAGCAACTCTCGGTTGGGATGCTTCTCGAACTCACGGGCCATTCGGATAAGATATAGAAGGTCATCCTCTGAAAAGCCCTGAATGTTCACAAAGTCATGCTTTTTCATAACTGCTTTGAGAATTTTTTATTTTTCGACTGCTAAGTTACAAATATTTTTCAAAACAGAGGGTCTTAATCTTAACAGTCTTCATTGTTTTAGCATCTATTAACAGAGCGGGACACTATCAGCAACCAGGACTTAGCGAGCGCAGTCTGGAGACTCATAGCGATAATCAACCTTACCCAGTGCCTCGGAGGCACGCTCTCAGTAACCCCAGACTAAGCAAGCGAAGCGAGCGCAGTCTGGGGTAAACCTAGCGGCGTTCCGCCTTTCCTTGCCTAGGTGTCTAACGGCTGCAGGGTGCGGCCCTTGTGGCCGTCCGTAAACATCGCCCTATTGAAATTATGTCGGACGGCCACAAGGGCCGCACCCTGCAGCCGCCCGACACCGCGCTAAATGGATACACGTCTGTCGTTAATTCTCATGTTACATTCTCTGCACCGAGACCGAAGGATTCCAAGGGGGTGGGGCTTATCCCCATCCTCTAAGCGCGACCGTAATTTATAACCTCGGGGCACACTCTCAGTAACCCCAGACTAAGCGAGCGGAGCGAGGGCAGCCTGGGGGATAGCTCGAAAGGATAGCGTCCACTAAGAGCCTCGGAGGTTCAGACACGCAGTGTGTGCATATATAAAGCTATATACACCATTAGTCCTATGAGACAACCATTAGGATATAATGATGCACTCTGCGAGTATATACCTCTCCGAGGCACGGAGTGGACTCTCCTCGCCTTCTCACCCCAGGCTGCACTCGCTCCGCTCGCTTAGCCTGGGGTTACTGAGAACCAGCCTCCGAGGCTATAGGCGGCATTATATAGAAATAATCTCTCGCAAAGCCGCAAAGGACGCAAAGGATATTCGTCAGTAATTATAAGAATGAGTCCACTTTCAAAAGTCAGCGAGCTATTTCTCTGTTTTAAGACACTTTTGAAAGCGGACTCAAGAATAGAGGTTTTGTAGAATAAGGAAAAAAGTTGTATTCCCCTATCACCACATAGAATTCGATTGTACCACAAGGCCCCCAGCGTTTATATGTATCTCCATTCTTCCCTTTTAGGGTAGGCAGAGGGGGCCTACCCTGGAGGATGGGGATAAACCCCACCCCTACATTGGCGGGCACGCGCGCTATTCTTATCTTATTCAGTTTCTGAAGCTACTAAAAACATGATTTTTTATTACAAAAAGTTGTATGGAAAATTCGACAATCTAGGAGTAAAAATCGCTTAAAATGTCAAGAAAAAGACGGGAATTTAAGGCTTGATTTGTAAAAGCATAGGTTTTACAACGTAAAACATATGGTTTTACCTCATAAATGTACTACACTTACAACGCAAGTAAGCCTTACTTTTGGGGTCAAAAAGGGCATTTTTCGAGTCAAAAGAAATGGCCATATTAATAACATATTGATTATCAAGGCGATACAAAACGACCAATTTTCGCGTATTTGACACCGTAATCGGTCGTCGTTCAAAATAATCGGAATATGAAGGGGATAAATTGTCATATTACTTTACAGATTACGTGATACTATAATGCTATTCGCAGAAATCGTTTCCTCTTGCAGTGTGCGGCTAGGAAGATTTAGAGCCGTCCACAAACAAATGAAATGTCGGGCGTGTGCAGGGGCGGCTAGGTAGGGTTAGGGGTCGTCCGGAAACTAACGCATCGTGATATATGACGGACGGCTATATGACGGACGGCCACAAGGGCCGCGCCCTGCAGTCGTACGACACCTTGGCGGCCTTGGCGAGAGATGTTTTTGCGAGGAGTGCTTACCCAAGTTAATCCGGATGCAGGGTGCGGCCCTCGTGGCCGTCCGGTAAATAACGCATAGTGATATATGACGGACGGCAACAACAGCATATATATTTTAAAACGGACGGCCCCTAACCCTACCTAGCCGCACCCTGCAGCCGTACGACACATTGGCGGAGCCGTACGACACATTGGCGGTCTTTGCGGCTTAGCGAGAGTTCTTTGCGAGAAGTGATTACCGATTTAATCCGGATGCAGGGTGCGGCCCTCGTGGCCGTCCGGCAACAAACGCATAGTGATATATGACAGACGGCAACAAGAACATACTTATTTTAAACGGACGGCCCCTAACCCTACCTAGCCGCACCCTGCAGTCGTACGACACCTTGGCGGCTTGGCGAGAGATTTTTGCGAGGAGTGCTTACCCAAGTTAATCCGGCTGCAGGGGCGGCTAGGTAGGGTTAGGGGCCGTCCGTTAAAAAGAGTTTTGCGAGGAGTGCTTACCAATTTAATTCGGCTGAGTTACCAAAGATGGTGACTATTCAGCAAAAGCTCTCTGTAACTTTTTTATCTCAAGAATTTGAGAATGAGAGAATTCTTCTATTGACATCAATCAAAAAGAATTATTAGAAAGAAAGCAGCAAAGCTGATTATATTCTATAATTCTTATCAATTCGTGATAAAGTGTAGGAATATTCTATAATTCTCAAATTCTTGATAATAAGAAAATAGCGAGTGGCATGGTTTCAACTTCATTCGTTGAGTAGTTACCCTAGGGTGGTTGATTTGTTAATAAATATTAATCCAAGAAAAATTTCTGACGAGTTCTTCTGTTATTCGGATAGAATGTAGTACCTTTGCACTCGCTTAAGAAAACCAAGCAACTGGTGCGTTAGTTCAGTTGGTTAGAATGCCTGCCTGTCACGCAGGAGGTCACGAGTCCGAATCTCGTACGCACCGCTTAAACGTTCGACTAAGCGAAGGTTGAGAACAACAGAATGAGCTTCAACATAGAAGAAAGCATTACTGACATTCTCAGCAAGAAAACAACAAACACCACTGGTGCGTTAGTTCAGTTGGTTAGAATGCCTGCCTGTCACGCAGGAGGTCACGAGTCCGAATCTCGTACGCACCGCAAAGGAACCTTGAAGTCAAAACTTCAAGGTTTTTTGTTTTATATTCTATGATAAAAACCATTCCCTACAAAAAACCGAGTAGGAGGTAAGCACTAATCATAGGTGCTTATCTCCTATTTTCGTGTTCACCGTCCTCTCACACCACCGTACGTGCGGTTCCGCATACGGCGGTTCCTCGTTAGGGTAGCC
>ONDK01000049.1 GCA_900316565.1 uncultured Prevotella sp.
AACAAAAATTAATTGGCGAAAACAATTACGCTCTCGCTGCCTAACCGAAGTACAGTAAGTTACTGGCTTAATCGCGTCACAAGGTGATGCGACGAGACACCGCTCCGAGGATGTCGTTCCGAATCCAAAGATAAAGTGGTGCAGGTAAAATCGGAAATAGTTCACGGAGGCCCCGTTCCGCGGATGAAATTTTAGGGGATAAGGCGGCAGTTGGTGGTCCGGGTCTTGCTGTCGCACGAAAACCGAAGGCCGGAATAAGCGTGTAGAAAGCACATGATTTCCTTGTGCGGACGTGGGTTCGAATCCCACCAGCTCCACATTATTATATATATCGGTGTCGCGGACATGGTTCCGTTATGCCGTATATGATTTACGCCTATAGATTATTCCTTTTAAATCATATCAGGAGGCACCGTCATAGGCCGTGGTCTATGACGGGCGATGGTTGCCATCACGGGTATCGTGTAAAAGTAGTATGGAGAGACGACGGATTTTCAAGATTTTTTTGTTGGGACTGTCCATGGCCGTCCATCCTTTTGTTCATGCTCAGGACCTCTCTGAGCGTGGCGACAGTCTGCGTCCGTCCATAGCTCTGAAGACCAATGTCCTTTACGATATGGTCCTCACGCCCAACTTCGAGATTGAGAAGGACCTGGGACGGCATCTGAGCCTTGACGTGGAGACCGCCTTTCCCTGGTACACGTGGCATCGCAACCTCCGCTGTTATGAGGTCTTCGAGGCCGGTGGTGAGCTCCGCTGGTGGACAGGCCATTTCGCCACGACACGTCAGCGCCGCCTCACGGGCTTCTTCCTCGGACTGTATGGCGCCGGAGGGTATTACGACCTCGAGTGGGACGGCACGGGACATCGCGGCGAATACTGGTCGACGGGCCTCTCCTGGGGTTTCTCAAGACGTATAGCACGCCACTGGAACCTCGAGCTCTCCGCCTCCATAGGCTACGTAGGCGGACCGTACAAGAGCTATGAAGCCGACGAGAACTACCATCCCCTGAGGGAGCACTATGGACATATCCACTACTTCGGACCGACAAAGGTGAAGGTGGCCTTTGTCTGGCTTATCGGCAACAGAAAAGGAAGGAGGCACCAATGAGACATTTCCCGCTGATGCTCCTGGCCGCGGTGATGATGACGCTGTCGTCATGTGGTGAGGACTCGTTCCTGAACCGACGGGAGTTCGTCGATTACGGCGACAAGGCCTCGGAGCTGCTGCTGCGTGTCGACTGGGACACCTATGCCGACGGCAGGCCCACCGGCATGTCATTGTATACGTATAACGAAAAGGGTGATGGTGAACGGCTGGTCACCAATGATGTGGACTCCGTGCCGCTGCGGCGTCCTGACGGCTGTTACCGGCTGATGCTCTTCAACCTCTCCACCGATGAGTTCGGCTCGATGAACTTCTATCGTATGGACGACATCGACTCCGCAAGGGTTATGCTGACGACGGTAACCCAGCGCGCCAACAGGTCGTGGGACAAGGGCGTGGTCTATCAGCGCGACCCCGAACAGCTTTATGTCGCCCTTGACACGCTTGCCTTTCCACCGGAGCTGATGGCGACACGCACCACCGACACGGTGCGCTATGTCGTCGTGGAGCGGCCGCGGCCACTGGTCTCCAGGCTGGTAATACGTGTGAGGATAGAGAATATCCGCGGCATGCGGTCTGTGGAGGGAAGCATCAACGGCTTCTCTGCCGGTTGCCGCCTTGTCGATGGTGTGGGTACGGACTCCACCGGCACGCATCTGCTCGACACGTGGAAGACGACCGTCGACTCGGTGGGAGCGGAGAACGGATATATCACGACATCCATCACCACGTTCGGACTGCCACCGGGAAGTGGACATAAGGCGGGGGATAACGTGCTGAAACTAGCCTTCACCATGGCCGATAACACCATAAGGGTCTACACCTTCGATGTGGGCGATAAGTTCGAGGTCGTCGCCAATGATGAGTTCCACTCCTCGCTGAGCTATCAGATGACACTCTACGGACAGCTGGCGGATGTCAAGCTGCCTGAGGTGAAGCCGTCGGACAATGCCGGTGGCTTCAACGCTGAGGTCGACGACTGGGACAATGGTGGCGATTATGACATAGTGTTCTAAAGGAGATGCCGTCCACAGCCTCATAGCTACTTAACAACTCTCGCAGACCATGTGTTCCGCAGAGAGGATGGGGATAAACCCCACCCCTACATTGTGTTCCGCAAAGAGGATGGGGATAAACCCCACCCCTACATTGGATACCGCAGAGGGTGGGGATGAACCCCACCCCTACATTGGCGGAACGTCGCTTGTAGCCAAGACAGAGCCCGCTGGTTTTTTATTTCTCGCAAAGCCGCCAAGGACGCAAAGAAGTGTCGCAGCCTCGGAGATGAAGTACAAGCGAATGTAATCCGCTTGCAGGGTGCGGCCCTCGTGGCCGTCCGCAAAAAATATATGCCCTCGTGGCCGTCCGCAAACATCTTCTTATTTAAATTATTACGGACGGCCACGAGGGCCGCGCCCTGCAGCCGCCCGACACCACGCGTTGAATGGATACCTCACAGCCTCCGAGGCTATAAATCACTGTTGCGCTTAGAGGATGGGGATAACCCCCACCCCTACATTGTGTTCGGCAGAGAGGATGGGGATAACCCCCACCCCTACATTGTGTTCGGCAGAGAGGATGGGGATAAACCCCACCCCTATATTCTGTTTCGCAGAGAGGATGGGTTATCGGAGGTTGTTTTCCCAATTATGTGAAAGAAAGAACGATATTTATGATTATTTAACTAATTTGGCATAGTTTCAATCTGTAATAATTCTTACCTTTGCAGTCCAAAAGAAATTTAGGGATAATAAAGAAAAAAACAAGTCCTAAACAAAAGACAATAGGACAATCTAAAGAGAGTAATTATAAAAGATATAAGCTAATAAGTTAATTAGTAAAGATGAGAGACATTTTAAGCGTAGTGGCTGCGGCTGCTGTCATTGCCTCAATGGCAAGTTGTTCGTCAGAAACAGACTTCGAAGGTAAAACAAGTCAAGAAGATCAGGTTAGTACCCCAGTGAACTTTGGTTCGTATCTCGCACAGAGCAAGATGACACGTGCAGGAGAAGGTGAGACTAACACACCTGCAAATTCTTCTTTCATGACAACAGATTTGTTGAAGGATAAGGGCTTCGGTGTTGTAGCATACTACACGGGCACATCTCAGTATGCAGCCGGTCAGAGTACTACTGAGCCAAACTTTATGTATAATACAAAGGTAAGCGGCGAGAATTGGGGTTACTCTCCTGTCGTTTACTGGCCTAATGGTGGTCAGAACCAGGGTTCGACACCTGTTGAGGGAGCTCAATATGTAAGTTTCTTCGCTTACGCTCCATATAAGGCTGTTTACGTTCAAGGCGAAAATTCTGGCAAAGCTACCGATAACGCCACTACTGGTGTTACAGCTCTGTCAAGCAATGCTACTAATGGCGACCCAACCGTTTCTTATACTCTCGGTGCCATCGGTGCTGACGCTGACCTCCTCTGGGGTACAGCAGGTACAAATGGTAGTACAACAAGTGGCACTGAAGCTCAGGCTGGTACTACTTTCACTGGTGGCAAGGCCGCTGTCAACGCCAACCTCAGCAAGATGAAGGTAGGCGGCAAGGTGCAGTTCAACTTCAAGCACGCACTGGCTAAGTTCGGTGGTACGGGTGCAGGAACTGACGGTAAGACTTCCGGTCTGATGGTTGTTGCTGACATCGACAATGGTACTGCTACAACTGGCGGTACACTGAATGCTGCTGAGACAAAGATTACCGTTAAGAGCATTAAGATTGAGAGCGTGATAAAAGGTTCAGACGGAAATATGGCTACAGAAGCCAGCATTCCTACCAGTGGTACACTCAACCTGGCTACTGGCGAGTGGACAACTTCCGAAACGAATATGGGTAAGATCGACTACGAGATCACCTCTCCGGCAGCTACTGCCACTGATGGCGCTACTAAACAGACTCTGAACGAAGCTATCGCTGAGCCGGCAAGTGTCAGCTCTTGGAACGATCTTAGTAGCGTTACTGGCGTTACTACCACTTCTCAGATCGTCTACACGGAGACAACTCCGCTGTTGATCATCCCTGACGGCAAGAATCGCACATTCCGCATCACCATCGACTATATTGTCCGCACGAAGAACGAATCCCTGCATAAGGGATATACCGAGGTGGAGCAGAGCTTCTACAAGGACCTGACCTTGAACAATGTTTCTCTCAACGCGAAGTACAACCTGCTCATCCATCTGGGTCTGACCAGCGTGAAGTTCGATGCTACCGTGTCTACCTGGGATGATACTGCTAACGGTGGTACTACGAGCGATACTTCAACAGACAAGGATCCGATGGTGATCGATATGCCTGCAAACGTGAAGTAAAATCAATTAGCGCGTCCCCACAGCAACGTATGGGTGGAGTTATCCACATCCTAATGAATGGGTGCATCCCCACCCCTATATTGGGTTCCATCAGTTTCCGCGGAGTGGGTATAGCCAAAGAATTAACGACAGACGTGTATCCATTCAGCGCGTGGTGTCGGGCGGTTGCAGGGTGCGGCTAGGTAGGGTTAGGGGCCGTCCGCAAAAAAACCGTGTACACTAGTTTGCGGACGGCCACAAGGGCCGCACCCTGCAAGCGGATTAAATCGGGTCCTGAAATTGGAGGATGGGGATAACCCCCACCCCTACATTGGGTTCCATCGGTTTCCGCGGAGTGGGTACAGCCAAAGAATTAACGACAGACGTGTATCCATTCAGCGCGTGGTGTCGTGCGGTTGCAGGGTGCGGCCCTTGTGGCCGTCCGCCAAAAAACCATGTACACTAGTTTGCGGACGGCCCCTAACCCTACCTAGCCGCGCCCTGCAGTTGTCGGTCTGACACGGATATATTGCGTTTATGACGGACGGACCTAACCCTACCTAGCCGCACCCTGCAAGCGGATTATATCGGCCCGCACAGCCGAGGTCATGAGCATTTCTTTGCGTCTGGGATGATCGGATTCAGAGAATGGAATTGTCGGTTCAGATATTGGACAGTCGTATCCAGTCATTGGTGAAGGCGTTTTCAGATATTGGTAAAGGTGAATAAAAACATATAATGGAATGATAAGAAGTTGGATCGTATTAGGGTATGCTTTGCTGCCATTGGCATTGGCATCGTGTTCGCAGGAATCGGTGTCGGATGACGTGGGAGGAAGGCGTTCTGTCGATTTCGCGACTTATCTTTCTCATTCCACGACAATGGAAGCTACAGCCGGTACTTCGCGATCGGCTGTAGCTTCTGCTGTTTCCAGAGCATCCACACGGGCGACCACTCCTTATTATAATATAGAGACCGTCAACGACCTCATGCAGACAGGCTTCGGCGTTACCGCCTATGCCACCGGCGAGAAGGATTACACGGTTGGGCAGACCGACTATATCCCTAATTTCATGTATAACCAGCTGGTGAGCTACAACACTGCTTCCAAGACATGGGATTACTCTCCGACGGTGTACTGGCCGGAGGGCAAGACGAGTTTCTTTGCTTATGCCCCTTACCAGCAGGACGCCTCTGAGCGCCTCACCGCCATGAACGGCAGTACCAGCTTTTCAGGAGGCAACAGTTACCAAGGCGATCCTACGGTGACCTACTCCGTCGCCGAAGATCCCACGAAGAGCGTCGACCTGCTATGGGCTACCAACACCGAGGGCCTTCCGTGGCTCAACCAGACGAAGCCTGCGGTGAGCTCGCGCCTGACCTTCTACTTCCGGCATGCCCTCGCCAAGGTGAACCTTCAGGCGGAATATGTCGTGGAGAAGGGAACGGAGGAGGACACGCAGACCTCCGCCAACACCCTGGTCCTCATAGACTCCATCTATGTCGAGGGCGACGGCAGTCTTCCTTCCACGGTCACGCTCTCACTTGCCAATACCACCGCCTCTACACCGCTGTGGTCGCAGCCGTCGGGTAAGGTGAAAGTCGTCATCGGATCGTCGGCACTCAACGGCCTCTACGCCTCGGCGAGTGTCACCGACGCTGACGCCTTTAAGAAAGTCAAGGAGGGTGGGGGAGGACTGCCCATGATTTTGAATGGCAGTACGGACAAGGCCACGGACATACTCTTGCCGATGACCTCTCCGGCGGGTAATGCCACCCCGGCGGCGCTGATGCTCATCCCGTCGTCCGCCACGTCGGCGACGGCCACGACGATGCGGGTAACGGTGGTGTATACCATCGTCTCCTACGACAAGGACCTCATATACAACAATCCGCAGTACCTCGCTTTCACCCGCCATCAGCGTGTCAGCGGCAGCTGTACGTTCTCCGGCGGGCTCGTGGCCGGGCGGGTATACAACGTCAGACTGAAGGTAGGGCTCCATGCCCTTCGCTTCCAGGTCGATGCCGACAACTGGCAGGAGCCCGTAGGCTTCTCTCCCGCCGTCTATCCCTGGACAACGGGCGACGGCAGCAGTAAAGACCTGACGATAGACAAGTGACTATATTCAAAGAGCAGATGATGAACGGACGACATTTCTTATATATGATGCTGACCTTCCTGGCATTCCTTCTCACGGGATGTCATGACGAAGACTTCATGGGCTACGGTCCCCGGACGGGAGGCATCGCCTTCAGTGTCTCGACGATGGAGATGAAGGCCACGGCACAGGGCGGCACCACCACACGCGCCAGCCAGAGCCTGAACGGACATGCCGTCTATGTGGGGAAGGTGTCGGCAAGCGATATCAATATGCACCGGACGCGGAGTCTTGCCGCTGCCACACGTGGCGAGATGGTTACCGACGACAACTTCTACGACTCGTTCCATGTCGTTGGATACAGCTATGCCTCCGATGATGACGCAAAGCCGAAGAAATTCATCGATGACGATGTAAAGAAGGACTATAACTGGACCGCCACGGAGCTATGGCCCGACGCCGGCAGCTACGACCACGCACAGTTCTATGCTCTTACGCCATACAATAAGCAAGTGTCGGATTTGAAGCTACAGGCCGACGGATCCATGCCGTCGTTCACCTATACCGTGCCGACAGACATCACCAAGCAGAGCGACCTCCTGGCCGCTACGCAGACCGTCGGCGCCAACCGTGCGGAGGGTTCTACAGTCGACATGAAGTTCTACCATCTGCTCACCGCCGTCGACGTCGTCCTTGGTCAGATGCCGTCGGGGGTTACCGTTAAGTCGGTGTCGATAGGTGGGGTAGCTGATAAGGGCACATTTGCCAACAGCGCATGGACACCGTCCACTACCTCCACCGGCTCTTTCTCCGCAACAGGCCTCAGCGTCGACGCGGCAAGCAATCAGAATGTGTCGCTGCTCTCCGGCAAAGGCTCTTACATGATGATGATACCGCAGACGGTGCCTGCGGGAGCGAAGCTTAGCGTGAACGTCGATGTGGCGGAAGGCAGCAAGACATCCAACTACACGCTGTCAGCCGACATCGCCGGTGACAAATGGCAGATGGGACATACCTATACCTACACCATCAGCACGTCGGCCGTCGGCAAGGGATATGTCCTCACCGTGTCGCCGGAGAACAGCGAGCTGGGAGGTACCGGCGGCACGACAACCGTCCAGATGCTTAGCTACAGCTACTATAAAGGTGGTGATGGGAGCAACCGCAATAGTGTGGACATCTACGCGGAATTCCAGGAATGGGATGACGACGCCTCCAAATGGGGAGAATGGAGTAAGACACCACCGTCATGGCTCACGTGGACCAATTTCGTTACATCCAATGGCTATCTGGTGTTCACCTCCAAGCAAGGCGACAGCAAAAAGGCCGTTGACGTAAAGTTTACTGTCAGCACGCCGACAGCCGTAACAGGAAAGCATTCTTCGAATATCAACGCCAGCGTGCTGCCTTCCGACTATAGCAGCAACAAAGAATGCTGGTGGGATCTCTCACAGAACGCGAGGATGGCTCCTTCCGGCACCGACTGGGATCGGGAGAACAACACTGCCAACTGCTATATCGTCAGTCATCCGGGACGTTATATCTTCCCGCTCGTCTATGGCAATGCCTTGAAGAACCATGACGATAATACGGCAGCTTACAGTGGTGATATTGTCGATTACACGGGTAATAAGATTACCAGTCCTAGGACTCTTGAGGGGCAGGTGGTGAAGACTGCCATCCTTTGGAAGGACCCGTCGGATAAGGACTGGATACGCTCTTCAGGAGACAACGGTCTCACACCATCATCCACGAAGAAAAGGGCGTGCTTTGAGATAGTGCCAAACTCCGGAGTGTCCGGTGGTAACGCCGTTATCGCGGCCTACGACTCCAACGGCGTGATTGTCTGGAGCTGGCATATCTGGCTCCTTGACACCAAGGATCTTTTCGGGCAGAATACCATGCAGGACATTACGGTGACTAATGCCGCTGGTTCACAGATCACGCTCATGCCCGTTAACCTCGGTTGGACACCGAGCAATGACACATATAAATATTATCCCCGGCATCGGGTCCGTGTGCGTCTGACGCAGGCCACCGACGGCAATCCTGCCAACAACCTTCAAAAACAGGGCGGACAGACGGCGATGTTCACCATCGACCAGCACGCTCAGTACGACGAGGCCAGCACCGAGGGTTATTGTCCTTATTATCAATGGGGAAGGAAAGACCCGCTGCTGAGCGCGTCGAAGGAGACACCGGGTATCAACACGTCGTGGCCTTTTATGGAGTATTCTATCTCTCATCCTTGGGCTTTCTTCACCAACTGGACCAATAACATCTTCACGTCATGGAACAACGCCAAGGAACCGGAATACACGAAGACCATCTACGACCCTTGTCCTGTAGGCTACCATGTCCCGCGGAGCTTCGCCTTCACGGGGTTCACCGCTGATGGTACGGAGTCGTCGAAAGCGAATATATGGTCCAGAGACAGCCATGGCGTAGCTTTCTATAGCGACCGTCAGACCGACAGCAAGGGAGCGACGATCTACTTCCCTGTCATCGACTGGCTTGAAAAAGACGAGACTTCTCAACCTGGGTCCATCTATTGGACCTCCTATCTGAATAAGGATACGCAAGGGACGAAAGGCAATACACTGAACCTGCCAACGTTCCTGTTTATCGGCAGTGACAAGGCTACGGTCAAACCTCAATACAAGGCCAACGTCTTTTATGGAGGATACATAAGGCCGGAAAAGGAATGAAGAGCCCGTAGCACGTTAATGTGCGTTCGCGTTCCGCCAATGTATGGGTGTGTTAATGGAAATGACGATCATAACATGTCCGAGGTGCTGCTCCGCCAATGTATGGGTGTGTTAATGGAAATGACGATCATAACATGTCCGAGGTGCTGTTCCGCCAATGTATGGGTGTGTTAATGGAAATGACGATCATAACATGTCCGAGGGGCAGTTCCGCCAATGTAGGGGTGGGGTTTATCCCCATCCTACGCGGGTTTAAAGGTAATTTCTTTCTCCACTTTTAGGGAAGCTAGAGGGGTTCTGTGCATGGAGGATGGGGATAAACCCCACCCCTACATTGTGAGCTAGAGGGGTCCTGCGTATGGAGGATGGGGATAAACCCCACCCCTACATTGTGAGCTAGAGGGGTTCTGTTCATGGAGGATGGGGATAAACCCCACCCCTACATTGTGAGCTAGAGAGGTTCTGTGCATGGAGGATGGGGATAACCCCCACCCCTACATTGTGAGCTAGAGGGGTTCTGTGCATGGAGGATGGGGATAAACCCCACCCCTACATTGTGAGCTAGAGGGGTTCTGCGCATGGAGGATGGGGATAAACCCCACCCCTACATTGTGAGCTAGAGGGGTTCTTCGCATGGAGGATGGGGATAAACCCCACCCCCTACATTGGATTAACTCTCGGTTACATGGGATTTTCCCCGTGATGTTAGAAATGCTTGATAAAAGATGTAAATAAGTTGCGGTTTCGTGACTTAAGCGAATGAAAAATGATGAGATATACAACGATAAAGATAATGTTTGGCTTGCTGACTGTAGGGGCACTTGCCGGATGCAGCAGTGATGATAATGGTGCAGACGTTGATGTTCCGGCACCGATAGCATTTGGTGCTACGGAGGTGTCACTTGGGTCGCGAGCGTCGTCGGCTTACTACTCCACGGCGGAAACAGGCATACCATTGTCGCAGCCGATGGGTGTCTTCGGCTATCAGTATCCTGCCACGGCGGACTGGGCAGCGAGCGATACCGCCAACTTTATGTACAACCGCCGTATGGTGAGCAAGGGCAAGAACGCCTACGGCCATACCGAGTTCTTTTACTCTCCGTTGGCTTACTGGCCGCAGGCCGACACCTACCGTCTGGCTTTCTTCGCCTATTACCCTTATTCCTCCTCGTCGACGGATACCGGCATCGCACCCACGGTGGCTTCGGGGACGGGAATGGGAACCTTTGCCTTTACCACGAAGGATAATAGCAGTGATCAGGTCGACTTCATGATGTCGGACCTCAGAACGAACCTTACTTATGTGTCCTCGTCGGCGGCATCGCGCGATACTGTCGCGTTCACCATGCATCACATGCTCTCGCAGGTCGTCTTCCATGTCGACACGGCATCGGTGCCCCTTGGCTATACGTCTTTCAACGTGAGGTCCATCATCATGCGGCATGTCGCCAAGAGTGGAACGCTGACACCGTCGTACACCTCAGACAAAGGGACGTCTTTCTCCTGGGTTGTTGACGCGGCCACCGACAACGACTCGCTGACGGTCGACGGTATACAGAAAAACTCTACGGAGGATGTGCCCTGTCGTCTGCTGCTGTTGCCACAAAACAACCGCGACATCAGTCTGCGCGTGGAGGTCGAGGCCATACCGGTGGGAAGTCAGCGCCCCATCGTCGGCTATGCCACGATGCTGATGAGCGGCACCACGGCGGCTGGCAGTTGGAAGCAGGGCCTTACCTATTATTATACGCTAAGGCTGAAGGAGCTGACGAAAGAAAATAAGCTGTACATCTATATCACTCCCGGCGCTCCTGACGACCCCGACCAGGATGACGACTACACCGGTGGCACGGCAATACAATGGGGTGGCACATGGAACGGCGGCGACATCGACGCGGCGAAGAAGGCTATCTTCTGACCACCTTCATGCCATTGATGATATAGATGCCTTGAGGCAGACGGGAGAGAGCGTCGGGACCATTGCCGACACACTGCCCGCTGAGATTATATACGCGGTTGTCTCGCACAGAGGCAGCCGCTTTTCTATTGCTGTCGACGTCCAGTTCTGTTACTCCCTCTATGGAGGTCGTCGTCCCTTCCCCATCTATACGGCCATGCTCCTTACCGTCGAACGAGGAGTAGAACGCCTTTGCCGGTGATGACGACACTGTGCCGGTAAAGTCTATATATGCGTGGTATGCGGAGAGATTAGCAGGCACGCTGCCAATGGCATACATCTTTCCGCCTCCGTCCTGTGTGCCATTGCTGCCCACCACGACGAGTGAGCCTTGGTTGAGGAGTGTTTTGGCAAAGATGCCTTTGACGGTGTAGTCGCTGTCGCTTGGCGCGGTGAGATTGTAGTCGGCCGGTATGGCTCGCCTGCCCATATACACCGTGTCGACGGTGAAGCCATTGGAGATAGTCTTGTCGGGATAGATGAAGTACGGCCGCCCGGCGACGATAAACTGATAATAGTGGCGCGTGAAGAGCACGCTGTCGTTGCGCAGGTCGTCGAAGGCGATGACCCGGGCACGGCTTCCGAAGGTGCGTTTGAACTGGCCCTCGTTCATGCTGAACGGCAGACAGATACTCGACCATTTGCCCTTGGTGTAGTTGTTAGGGACTTTGACATTCACGAAGGTTCCCGTGTAAGCTGTCGGCGTGGCCTCTCCATCCTCCGGCAGATTCACCGTCCGTGTGCTCTGATGCTCATCCTCCACATAGGAGAAGCCACAGAGACCGATCTTCGACACGTTGGAGAAGAGAAAATAAGTCTTTCCTGCCTGCACGTCGAAGGTATATCTGACGTAAGCCTTGGAGATAATCTGATGGGCTCCGTCGTCGTCGGTGAACACCTCCTCGGCCTCTCCTTTCTTATGAGTATTCCAGTGGTCGATGATAAATTTCATGCGCTTGGTGGTCAGGTCTTCGTTGCCCTTGGCGTCTGATCCCATGTCGCTGAAATCCCACTCCACGGTCTGCGAACCGATCTTCTCCACGTAGTCCACGCGGTAGATGCCTTTGGTATTGGCGCCGGGCGCATAGTTCTCCTCATCCTCCGTGGCGATGGCATTGGACGACACGCTGTTCTCTGCTGTGAAGTCGACCGGCTTACCTGTCTCGTCAATCAGATAATAGGGTGTCCACTTCACCTTTGCCGTGTACGTTCCGTCGCCGTTCGGCTCTATGTCGTCGGGGTTTCCGGAATACTGGCAGCATCCGTTTTGCAGGACGTAGACGTTGAGGCGTCCGTTCGACATCGGTTCGAACTTCAGGTAGGCCCCTCGGCAGGGCACGTCCCAGGTACTTGGCGCCGACGGCAGGTAGTTGCCCGTGTTGCGGTACACGTTCTCGTGCTTGGCGTTCTGTCCGCCACCTGTATAGTCGGGGAAGCCGGCATAGATACGGTTGTTCGTACCAGTGGAATCCATCTTCGCCACTTTCCACGAGTCGAGGGCGTAGGTGCCTTTCGTGGGGTTGGCGAGATAGTAGTTGCTCCAGCCACCATAGGTCATGGTGATGTTTGTCTTCGGTGTGGTCGTAACCTTCTCCCCGACGATAGGTGTCTCTCCGTTTCTGACAATGTATACGGGCAGTCCGGAGAGCTTCACCGCGATGATAGCGTGCTTGACGGCATTGGTCTCTGCCGACTTCACACTTGCCAGCACGCCGATACCCGGGTTGTTGACCAACGGATGATTGATGATGGCATTCTTGTCGATGCCAGTGTTAAGGCCAATCCTTCCGATGTTGTCCACCGTGACATAATTTGGTTTCTGTGCTTGTTGGTCCGTGGACAACGAATCATATTCCGTAGTAAACGTCACCCCTTTCGTCTTTTTCGATACCACCTTGGGCAGATGTCCCGTGTAGGCACCGATGTATATCTTCGTACGTTTATATCCTTCGGTGTCATACCGCGTCATGAGCCAAGCCGGCTGGTAGTTGATGCCATAGAGCTGAAGGCCTTTGTTGGAGGCACCGTTGCCAATATTAAACAGGTAATAGGTGTATCCCGCGAAGAGCGGGAAGCTGAATCTATGGCTGTCTATACCGTCGCTGGTGGCGGTGTAGCTGTCGTCCTCGTAGCTGCCGTTGCCTTTGTCCCACCGCACGACCACCTTGTTGCCGCTGAGGTAGCGGGCTTTCACCGTGACGAAGCCGTTGACCTTGGGCTGGAGCATATAGAAGGTGCCATCGCTGGGGATATTGCTATTTCCGGAGAAATTCACCTCCTTGGCGACGCAATAGAAGGCACTGTCGTCGTCCGCGCTGACCGTGAAGTTTCTGCCGCCTTCCTTTCCGAAGGTGACGGTCAGTCCCGGCACGCCGGCGATGCTCGTCCCGGCCTGCATCTTTCCGGCTTTGGTGAAGGAGAGCATACCGGCATCCGTAGCTGTCACGCTGACGCTGCCTTCCCTCTTGTCGTAGTTGTAGGCATATTTGTCCTCACCCTCCTTAATGGAGTACGCCCAGGTAGCATCGTCTTGTTTCCATATCCTGAGGCGGTAGGTGGCCTTACCACTATTGTACTTTTTCTTGTCGTCCTCGGTGGCCGGTGTAGCCTCGACGGTGATGAAGGCATAGCTCTGATCGTCGCCGATGTTGACCTTTCCCGTGTTGGCGTCGATGGTGGCTTTGCTGCCGTCGTGAAGGTCTATGGAATAAGAAAGCGTGAAGTGCGATGAGATATCCGTGCCGTTAGGGTCCGTGATCGTCAGTGTGGGCTCTTCAAAGTATTTGCCGACGTTGGCTACACAGCTGTCCTGTGAGAAGGTCAGCGTCGGGGTGATCTTGTCGAGGACGGTGAGGTGCATAGGAGCGCTCACGTCGCCATATTTCCGAATGACAGCCGCCAGTTGCTTGGTGCCCCGTTTTGTTTCAAACTGATATAGTTGTAATACACCCATTTCGTACCACTGGCGTCGACAACCGTGGAGTCCGGGGCGAAGGTGGTGCCATATCTCTGTGCGCTGGGCTCAACAGCACTCGGCACTTTTACCCAATAGGTGCCCTCGACTTCCTGACCATTGTATTCGTTGTGGAGTGTCGGCTGGTTGTCCTCATTGATATATCCGTTGATATATGTGGTGAAATTGTTTGGTGAGACGATAAGCCGTGCATAGCGTGATGACGAGGAATAGGTAAGTGTCGTCGTATTGCCTGAGAAGACATTGGTGAAATCATGTCCCCAGCTTCCGTCCGGTCTGGCAGTAACGTCAAATACCACAGTGCCTTCTGCATTACCTTCTGTTTGCATGAGCCAGCTGTCGGCATCATGTGAGCTTGACCAGAAACTTTTGCAGACATGCTTAGGGTCGCTGTTGATGGACATGTCTATCTTAAAACAGCTTGTTACGTCATTGCCCAGGTTGTCACGGACGATGGCCGTGTCGAGGTTCACCTGTTGGTTTGTAAGCTTGATGGTATGCTCCTCATGTGCGAAGCTCACGGTAGTGGGTATGGTGCCGGTGGCTTTGATGATGGTCACAGGCACATCCCGCTCATAGCCGGCATACTGCGTGGTGTTCTTAGGCGTGAAGGTATAGTGGAAGGCAAACGAGCCCTCCTTTTTCAGCGAGATAACCTTGTGCTTGTTGTCTTTATAACTGAATAATGTGCCTTCGGGTTTGTCGCTGCCCGTGGTGGCCTTCGCTGTGATGCCTATGTCATACTTGTCGGTGATATCACTGCCCCGTACATCGGTAATAGTCGCCGTTGGCAGAGCGATCTCTGTTCCGAGATACGCCTTAATGGTGTCCTGGCTAAGGGCCACCTGGGGTTTTATCTGTGGAATGTGGATGAGGTAGGCACCGTAGACGGTGGTAAAGAGACTGTCGGAGTAGGGCGTGGCACGTATCATCACATAGGCGTCGCCGGGCTTGTCGCCGATGGTGACACGCCCGTATAGCTTCGACACCGTGCTGCCGGTGCCGGTATCGGTGGTCGTTACGGTATTGTCGGTGAGGTCCTTGGCTCTGCCGAAATAGAAGTTCACCGAGAACTGTGAGGTGATATTCTCCTTCATCTCCGGGTCGGCGAAGATGGCATAGGTAGGATTCTGCTTGAAAGACTTCTGGAGGATTGACTGCTCGAAGTAGCTGCCCGACAGTCGGATGTAAGGGATGACCGAGTCGGTTTCTATATACGACACCGTCATACTTCCCGCTTTGTCATCGAGATACAACGGCTCACCCTTCGTCGTGAAACGCAGGGTGTGGTTGTAGCCGGGCACGGCGATATCGCCATCATCCATCGTCCAGGTCACCTCTTCGGGATTGTCGGCATTGGCGGTGAGTGGGATTGTCGGCATTGGCGGTGAGTTTCCCGCGGTTAGGGATGATGGAGTCGAGGAGTGTCTGGTTGAAAGTGCCGAGCTTGTCAAAGACGATCTTGTTGAAGAGATACCCTTTCTGTGTGCCCGTCCTCTGCTGACTGTTGATGGTGATGGCGCCGCCGGAGGAGATCTTCACGGCGTTGCGTTTAACGTCCCACGTAGCCTTCTCAAGGATGATGGTAAAACCGTCCGTGGTCTTGCTTACTGTCGGCGCGCCTTTGAAGTCGGTAGAGGTGAAGAGCTTTGAGAGTGAGATTGTCTTAGACAATGTCTGGCCGAAGGCAGGTGTATGAAGAAAAAATACAAAAGAACATAGTATGACCAGGAAGTTTATCTTCCTCGTCATTCCAGTCCCTTTGTTGTCTATACCTATTGCGCTCACCTGTAACTCTCCTTTGGGTGTGCAAAGGTACACAATAAATCACTCACTACCAATTCTTTTCATATATTTTATAAATTGGCAGTGAGCAATTAATTTAATTCGAGTTTCTGAAGTTACTTAAAAGCGTGAATTATAAGGAATAGAGGCTACTTATGCCAGTGTAGGGGCGGCGAAAGTCGCTTGCTTTACCCCAGACTGCACTAGCTCCGCTCGCTTTGTCTGGAGGTAACTATTCAGCGCATGACGTTGAAACCATGCCACTCGCTATTTTCTTTTTGTCAAGAATTTAAGAATGACAGCCTCGCTCCTGCATTCGTCATGGAATACCCTTGAGGCAATACCCACACAGAGACACGGAGCCACAGAGTATCAGAGACGGGGTCCCTATTAATATAGAGTTCACAGCGACGGCTTCGCCGTAAAGAGTTAACGAAGCGAGCTCACGCAGAATACACCGTATTCTCTTTAAGGCGAAGCCGTCTCTGTGCTCTGAGTCACGAGTGAGTCTCTGTGGCTCTGTGTGAGCCCTACAAAAATATCAAAGTACACTAATATTGACTATCAATGCGTTACAAGCCTATCTCCCAAAAGTGACAAAGACAGGAAAAAATCTCTCATTCTCAAATTCTTGAGATAAAATAGTAAAAAAGACCTTTCGCTGAATAGTTACGAAACTTGAATTAATTTAATTAGCAATGAGCAGTGAGCAGTTAGCAATTAATTGCTCATTGCTCACTGCTCACTGCTCATTGCTAATTCTACGAGAATTGCTACTTTATCTCAGTCTTATCGCACCACACTGACAGATGCGTGTCGGCGACGGTGAGGCGGAACTCCCCTTCCTCCAGATGGCGTTTGCCGTCCCAGCCTATGAAGGACAGGTCGTCAACGGGTAGGCGCAGTGTTACGGTGTGCGTCTCCTGCGGCTTCAGACTTATCTTGTCGAATGCACGCAGACGACGGCCGTCAGGAGTCATCGACGCTATGACATCGCTGCTGTAGAGCAGTACGCTCTCCTTGCCCTCACGTGCTCCGGTGTTGGTAACGTCCACGCTTACCGTCAGCGTGTCACCGCTGAGGAAGTGAGTCTTGTCCACACGTAGGTTGCTGTATTTGTAAGATGTATAGCTCAGACCATAGCCGAACGGCCACTGCTGTGTGATACGCGCGTCGTAGTCGTAAGCTCCGGCCATCGTGCCCACCTCCTCGCTCTTCTTGAAGTCGTAGTTGGCGAGGGAGTTTATCTCCTTTGGATAGGTTATAGGCATTTTTCCACTGAAGTTCTCACGTCCGGCGAGCAGTGCGGCCAGCGCATCACCGCCATAGTTGCCGGGCAGGAAGATGTCGACGATGGCTTTTGCCTTTGGCTCTATGTCAGCGACAAGGCGCGGCCGTCCCTCGTTCAATATGAGTATCACCGGTTTGCCGGTAGCCTCCAGGGCTGCGACGAGCCGTCGCTGGTTGGCTGAGAGCGTGAGGTCGCTGAGGTTGCCCGGAGTCTCGGTGTAGGAGTTCTCGCCAATGCACGCTATGATGACATCGGCACTGTCGGCGGCATTAACAGCCGACTGAATGTCGGGCTCGTTCTCCTCGTAGTATTTCCCTGTCTCGTTATAGGTAACGCCTTGCCGCAGCAGCACCTTGTCCTTGCCATACTCGTTGCAGAGAGCCTCATAGATAGTGTTATACCGTGACGCGAACCTGTCGGTGAGATGTCCCTGCCATGTGTAGCTCCATCCGCCGTCGAGGCACCGCATCTGGTTGGCGTTAGGTCCTGTGAGCAGTATCCGCGTTCCCTTTCCAAGCGGCAGTATGCCGTCGCTATTCTTCAGAAGAACCATGCTCTCCACAGCACCCTTGTAAGAGAGCTCTGCAAACTCCCTGCCTCCGAACTTCGGATAGTCCTTCAGCTTCTCCGTGGGCTGGTCGAAGAGTCCCAGACGGTATTTCATCCTCAGTATGCGTCGTACGGCATCGTCGATGCGGCTCATGGGGATAGCGCCCTCCTTGGCCAACTGCTCAATGAGGTCTACGGCATCGGGGTTGTAAGGTTCCATCACCATGTCTATTCCTGCGTTGATGGCTATGCGCAGTGCGTCTTTCTTATCCTTTGCCACGCATTCGCGCTGCCATAGGTTGTTGACGTCAGCCCAGTCGGTAACGAGCACGCCATCCCATCCCGTTTCCGTCTTCAGCCAGTCGGTGAGCAGGGTCTTGTTGGCGTGTACCGGCATGCCGTTGACAGACGCCGAGTTGGCCATCACGCTCAACGCACCGGCCTTGATGCCTTCTACGAATGGCAGAAGATGCTTCTCACGCAGGTCGGCAGGACTGATATACGCCGGTGTGCGGTCCTTTCCCGTCCATGGCACGCCATAGCCGAGGTAGTGTTTCATGCAGGCGGCGATATGCCATTTGTCGATGTGGTTAGGGTCGTTGCCCTGGAAACCGAGGACCATCGCCTTGCCCATCTCGGCGTTGAGATAGCAGTCCTCTCCGAAGTTCTCATAGATACGCGGCCACCGTGGGTCACGGCCGAGGTCTACGGTGGGGTTGTAGGTCCATGGCACGCTGACGGCACGGGTCTCGTAGGCGGTGGCCTCGGCGCAGGAGCGTGCTATCTCCCTGTTGAAAGTCGCCGCCACGTTGATGTTCTGCGGGAAGAGCGTTCCGCCCTGTGTGTACGTAGAGCCGTGGTTCTGGTCGAGGCCGTAGATGCACGGTATGCCGATGTTCTTCATCGAGCTCTTCTGTATGTCGCTGATTATCTCCTGCCACTGCGCTGCCGTCGGTGCCATGGTGTTCGGCGCGTTGAGGATGGAGCCTATCTGATAGCGCTTGAAGATAGAGTCGGTGCGTGCCTTGTCGATATGGAACACTCCTTTGGCATCATTGTGTCCGAAGAGGTCGGCGACGAGTTCCACCATCTGCCCGGCCTTCTGCCTGAGGGTGAGCTTATGGAGCGTTGTCTCGACCTTGCCTTCAAGGTTGTCGTCCTTAGGAATAGCCTGTGCGGCACTGTGCCCGCTGCCTAGAGCGAGGAGCACCATTAGGGAGGAAAGGATTTTCTTCATAATATTGTCATTAAACTTATGTATTGGAAGTGCATCAATTGCCTGCAAAGGTATACAAATTTCTGAAACTTGATACTTTTTATTTGATGAAAAAGCCTGCAAGAGTCCGAGAGTGGACTCTCGCAGGCTTTGAGAAAGATATTAGAGAGTTGATGCAATAGTGATTATTTAGTCGAACTGTTATTCTACCGTTACACGGTCCACATAGAACCCATGACCGCCAACTTGGAAACCTGACTGAGCCTGTATGAGGTCGAGGGCATCCTGAGAGAGCGTGTAGGTATAGGCTCCGCTGCCGCTGATATCCATTTTGGTGCTGTTGGGCAGCAGCGTCCACCATCCTGTCATAAGCTGCATCTGATGATATTCTGCTGAAGGCTCGATGGAGTAGTAGACCTTTAGAATTGTACCAGCCTTGAACTGTGCGAAGACATCCATACCGATGAGGTTGAAGGTCTTGTTAGGGTCGCCGTCGGGTTTGTCCCATGACACATAGTGGTGGCCTTCCCATATAGTACGCTCCGAAGAGATGGTTACCGTCGCGTTGGCGGTGATGCCGTCGGCGGTGTAGAAGGTAAGGTCGCTGCCGTCCTTGGTCTTACCGGTGATGGTGTACTCACCCTCAGCAAGATTTGGACAGGTGAGGACAATCTGCCCATCCGACTGCTGGTCGAAACTCGTTACCGTCTTATCGCCAACGGAGATAGATGCCACCTTGCTGAGGTTGATGCCGGTGATGGTCCATGAGGCGTTGGCATTGGCGCGGTTGGCTCCGGCGGTGGCAAGGGCCTTCGACGTTACCGTTACCTTGTCGGCACCGTAGCTGGCGCCGTCGTTTGTGATGAGCGACACACGGTATGTGGAGTCCTTGAGGGCCTCCGGCACAACATACTGCAACATCTGTCCGTCGTCAGTGTTCTCCAGTTCAATGTCTGTAACCTGCTGGCCGCCGATGGCCACGGCCTTCACATTGTTGAGATTGTTGCCGTAGAGCGTGGCCACCGCTCCCGGCGCCACGATACGCTCGAAGCTCTTCGTTGTCGTCGTGGGGTCGCCGTCGAGCGGCTTCACCTTCACCAGTCCCTCACGGCTCGTAGACTTTCCTGCTGTCGTGGTGGCTACAATCTTCAGGTCGTAGGTGCCGGCCTCCAGTTCCTTTTCTATCGTTTTTCCCTCTGCCACCTTCTCACCGTCGAGGTACCACTCGCAGGTGGTGTAGTCGGCCGGTGTTACCGTCAGTGTCATGCTGAGCTTGCTGTCGCGGTTTAGCTCCGCGAAGGTGGCGAGCTGTCCGTTTACCCTGTCGGGGAAGACAGGGTCGATGATACGTGGGTCATCGTTGGCAGTAGCCGTGGATATCAGGTTGTCGTCGCTGCATGAGGAGAGCATCATGGAGAGTGCTCCGGCGAAGAGCATGCCTATGAGGAGCAGCATATATGAATTTTTCTTTTTCATCGTTGTCAGTTTTTGTTGCGTTGATTAATTCTTTTTATCCCACCATACATGTGTGTGCCAGTTGTCGGTGCCTCCCATTCTCTGAAGGGCATCGTCATAGTTGGCTTTGTTGTATGATGACTCCAGGACAGGATAGCAGAGTCTTACCGGTATCTCCTTACCGCCGGTGAGGTACTGTCCCCATCCGTATTCGTCCGGCGACTTCAGCTTAGGATAACCCGAGCGGCGGACATTTGCCCAGCACTCGGCAGGATTGGTGAAATGGAGTATCCAAGCCTGGGTGTTGATGGACTCCTCTTTCTGCTCTGTGGTATGTCCGATGTTGTTGTTAGCTTTATAGGTGTTGAACTCCTCATCGGTAACGGGCTTGCAGCCGTAGCGGTCAGAGAGCAGGTCCATGGCTTTACGTACGCCCTGCCAGTAGAGGTCGTCGACGCTGCCCTTGCCGACGGTCCAGCCTTTCAGTGTGGCCTCGGCGAGGAGGAAATCGACTTCCGCCGATGTCATGATGATGCCGGGGTTGTTGGTCTTGAGGAAGTTGTTGGCGAGTTTCGGACGTACCTCACGTGCCAGCGACGGACTAATCTTTGAGTTTGTCTTCGCCATCTCGGTGAGCAGATCGCTGGTGTAACCGGTGGGCCATGCATCCCAAGAGTATGCGCCGGGGTCGCACGGCTCCATCTTTATACCCTTGCTAATCATCTCGTCGGTGAGGTCCACGCGGTTGTCGGTACCCGTGGCACTCATCAGTCCGTCGTAGTAGAAACGCGCTATGCGGTATGTACGCGGGTCGCCGCTGTCCTTTAGCTTATTGAAGAAGGTGGAGCAGATGTAGCTTGGATTGTTGGCAGGGTCGTTACCGAAGAGCAGCTGTGAGAGACGGTTGCCACGATAGTCGGAGTAGGACTCCTGGCCGAAGCTCATCGACGTAGTCATGTAGTTGATGCAGGCATCATCGGCCGACGACTCTATGATACCACCGTCGGCGGTGAGAGCCTTCTCAAACTCCTTGCGGGCCTTGTCAGGGTCCACATTGGAGATGCGCATGGCATAGCGCAGGCGCAGGGAGTTGGCGAGTTTCTTCCATTTTGCCATGTCGCCACCGTAGATGACATCACCGCTGACCTTATCCTTTGCCGCGTCAATCTCCATGGAGGCGGAGTCGAGCTTATCGAAAAAGTCATAGTAGATGTCCTTCTGGCTGTCGTATTTTGCGTTGGCTATACCTTTTATATATCCCTGGCCGGCCTCAGAGTAAGGGCAGTCGCCATAGACATCGGTGATGACCGACATAAGGTAAACGCGGTAGATGTTGGCCACGGCGTTGAGGTTCGGCTTGCCGTCGGTGTGGGCGATGGCATCGACGATATTCTTCACGGCCGTAGGATAGAGTGATGTCCAGATGCGGCTCATCTCATTGTTGTCCACGGTGTGGTGCCCGCCGTAGTTGGTGGTGTTCCAACAGCCCATGAGCTGCTGGTCGAAGGCATAGAGATAGTTGCGGTATATCTCCACCATTCCTAGGTCGCCGTAGGTCTGCAGCTCTGCTGTGGTGAGCTGTGCGTTGGGGTCTATGGACGGAGCCTTCGACGGGTCGGTGTTTATGCTCGTCATGGTATCGTCGCTGCTGCACGAGGCACCCGACAGAGTGGCTACCGCCAATGCCGCCATGACTATATAGTTATATATTTTCTTCATGATTGTCTTGTTTTATCTATGAACGGTTTAGAACTTGATGTTGACGTTGAAGCCATAGCTCTTGCGAGAAGGCAGTGAACCGTATTCCAGTCCCATGCCTGTGGTGTTGTTGTAGTTGGAGTCAGGGTCGATGTCAGGAATATTCTTCCATACGATGAACGGGTTGCGGGCTACGAACGACACGCTCAGTCCCTTTATCCAGTTGTGGAGCCATGTAGCGGGCACCTGGTATGTCAGCGTGAGCTCGCGGCATTTGATGTAGGAGTTGTCATAGATGAACATCGACGGCGCGTTGCGGCATACGCTCATCCAGTAGTCCTCCGGGTTGATGAAGATGTCGTTGGGACGGTAGGTGCCGTCGCCATTGTCGATGACACCGGGTGCCACGAAGCCACCCGTAGGCTTCCAGTTGGCGGCACCCTTGGCGATGCCGGCAGCCTCACGCTGCTCCTCGGAACGGTACCATTCGTCGCGTCCCCGCAGTGTTGCCTTAGCCTTACCGCTCTCGTAGGCGGCACGCTCCGACATAGAGTAGAGGTCGGCGCCGACCTTGACATCGAAGATGGCGTTCAGCGAGAGGTTCTTATAGCTCAGTGTTGTCGTGACACCACCTGTCCAGTCCCATGAGGCGTTGCCGAGGACGTGGTTGCTCTTGTCATATTCCGGCAGACCCGTCGACGGGTCTATGAGCACCTGTCCGGCGGCATTGCGTTTGAAGTCAGGACCGACGATGGAACCGAAGTTCTCACCGACCTTCGCTGCCACCTGCACGTCGAGCCATGTGGCTTTCTCAAGTTCGAACATATCCATTCCGTCGACGAGTCGTACGACCTTGTTGCTGTTCTTTGAGAAGTTTAAGTTCAAATCCCAGGAGAAGTCCTTAGTCTGTATGGGTCGTGTGTTAAGGGTAATCTCGATACCTTTGTTGTCAATCTCACCGGCATTGATGAGGCGGTAGGTGTAGCCGGAGGTCCATGATGTAGCCATACCCATAATCTGGTTTCTACTCTTCTGAGTGTAATAGGTTACGTCGAGGCCTATGCGGTTTCTGAGGAACTTCGTCTCAAGACCGATCTCGAAGGAATTGGTCTTCGTAGGCTTGAGGTCCTTGTTCGGTATGGTGCTGTTGCTGATATATCCTATGGTGTAACCGGGGTAGGTGTACTTCGACTTGGTATATACCAGTCCGAGCTGGTACGGGTCGGTGTCGCTACCCACCTGTGCCCATGACATGCGCAGCTTGCCGTATGGCATCACGTTGTCGGCATGCAGCAGCTCCGAGAAGACAAAGGAGCCGGAGAACGACGGATAGATATATGTGTTGTTGCTCGTTGGCAGTGTGGAGCTCTGGTCGCCGCGTAATGTGGCATCCATATAGAGCATGTGCTTCCATCCCAGGCTGGCGGAACCGAAGAGGGAGTTGATGCGCTTGCGGTAGCTCGATGGCTCTATGCTGGTCTCATTGAAGCTGGTGATGTTCACCACGTCGCGTATCTGCATGTCCTGGGCCGTGGTAACGGTAGTCTGGTTGTTGACCTTGTAGATGTTTCCACCGGCGGTGGCGTTGAAGTCGAAGGCTCCCCAGGTGTTGTTGTACAGGGCCAGGAGCTCAAAGTTATACATGCGGTTGCGGAAGTTGCTTATCTGCAGGCGGCCGGCCTCGAAGCCCGGAGTGGTGGGAGCCTTGAAGTCGTTGAAGGTGAACCAGTTGAGGTCCGCACCAAGGGTGGCCTGCAGACGGAAGTGTTTGGTGATGTTCCAGACGCTCTTTCCCGTCAGTCGTACGATATCCTTGTTGGAGTTGTTGTTGTTCTTATACAAATCCCAGTATGGGTTCACATTGTATGGGTCCATGCCGTTCCAGTTGGAGTAGTCGCCGTTCTCGTCCTGGTAGGTCTTCAGCCACTCCTGGTTGTATGTCGTGGCGAGGGTCATGAGGTTCTTACCCACATTCGACTTACTGTCGCCGAGTGCCGGACGGTTCTTGACATTCTCACGGGTGTAGTTGGCGCTGAAGTCGAAGTCGACCTTTCCCATGGTGGTGTTGGCACGTAGGTTGAAGATGTCGCGGCTCATATTGGTCTTAGGGACGATGTCCTTGTTACGCATATCGGTGAAGGTGAAGCGCACGCCGGTCTTACCGTTGTTCATGCCTACGACAGCGGTGTTGGTGGCTGTGAGACCGGTGCGGAAGAAGTCGGAGACATTATCGGGGATAATAAGGTATGGACGCTCCACACCGTCGAAATACTTCAGCATGTTCGTGCCGTCGGCCTTCGGACCCCAGCTCTTGTTGGTGTTCGAAACGGCGTCGATGCTGTACTTGCCGTTGCTGCCCATGCCATAGACCTGCTGGGTGTTGTTCCACTTTGCCAGCTGGGTGTCGAAGGTCAGTGAGCCGTTGTATTCCACGCTCATCTTATCCTTTGCGGCTTTCTTCGTTGTGATGAGGATGACACCGTGGCTGGCACGGCTACCATAGAGTGCTGAGGCTGCAGGACCCTTAAGTACCGACATCGACTCTATATCATCCGGGTTGATGCTCGATATGCCGTCGCCAAGGTCGAAGCCGCCGTTGGTGCCCGCACTGCCGAAATTGGTGTTGTCCAGAGGCACTCCGTCGACGACATAGAGCGGTTGGTTGTTACCCGTCATCTCGGTGTTGCCACGGAGCACGACACGTGTGCTTCCGCTGGCACCACCGGCGGTCTGGCTGACGACGAGACCAGCCACCTTACCGGCGAGGGAGTTGATGACATTGGTCTCCTTGGCTTTCTTCAGCTCCTCACCTTTGACCTCGCCGACACCGTAGCCGAGGGCCTTACGGTCGCGTTTGATGCCGAGGGCGGTAACGACGACCTCGTCGAGGGCTTTGGTATCCTCCTTGAGGACGATGGTCATCCCTTCCTGTGCCTTAAGGGTCTGAGTCTTGTAGCCCACATAGCTTACCTCTATAATGGTACCGGGCTTTACGCGTAGTGTGAAATGTCCGTCGAGGTCGGTGACAGCACCAAGGTTTTTGTCGCCTTTGACCTTAACGGTGGCGCCGATGATTGGCTCACTGCCGTCGGTGACGGTGCCCGACACTGTCTGCTCCTGATCGGTGATGGTTGTCTTCACCGCGGCGACAGCGGAGCGCGTAGCAACACATGGTGTCATGCTGAGAGCGCATAGACAGAGCATGCTGGCTGCATTTCTGTTGATTCGTTTCATTGTCATATTGTTTTTTTAGTTAGGTCTTACTATTTTCTTTCCATGATGGATGAGCAGTCCGCGCCCATCGTTGCCGACACGCTGGCCCATGAGGTTATACCAGCCATTGTCGGTATCGCGGTCTTCTGCTGAAAGATGTCTGATGCCGGTCGTAACATTCTCCTGGCCTTTCTGCTGATAGACGCGGATGTAGTCGACGAGCATCTGTGCCTCGCTGCCGTCATTGGGCAGGGCCGTAACGCCCGAAGGACTGGTGATGCCGGTGAAGTCGCCACCGACGGCTAAGTCGAGGATGATAAAATAGGGCTTATGGAAATATGCCGAGCGGCTGAACCCCTTCATTATCGCAGCTGTGAAATAGGGCGTGGCATCGTTGTCGACATAGAACTTCAGGTAGTTGTCGTCCCAGACGGCGGTATAGAGGTGGTATCCGTCGGTGAGGTCCTGGCTTGCGGCGACGCTTCCGGGGGAATACTGCTGGTGTGCGCTGATGCTCTCGCCCCAGTGGATGGTCCCGGCAACGGTATGCTGGGTGGTGCCAGCGGCGACGGCTTCTTTCATGCCCATCTCCATGATGTCTATCTCGCCACATTTCGGCCAGTTCACCTTGTCGAAGTCCTCACCCATCATCCAGAAGGCCGGCCACAGACCGTTGGCAAGCTTCGGCAGTTTGATACGTGCCTCTATCTTTCCGTGTGTGAACGATACCTTATGCATACTGTTGAGGCGCCCCGAGGTGAACGACCGCCCGCCGTAGCTCTCCCTCCGCGCTGTTATCACGAGGTTGCCGTCAGCAATCTTCACGTTCTCCGGACGCGAGGTGTATGCCTCCAGCTCATTATTATAAGGTGAGTTGGTAACCTCCACGTTCCAGTTCTTCCCAAGAGTGTTGGCGTCGAACTCGTCGCTCCATACAAGATTATAGTCCTGTGCCGTGATGGCTTGTGCCGTGAGAAGCATCAGAGAGACAATGAGAATTTGTTTCAAGTTCATTTTCTGTTTTTAGTTGTTAATTTTCGACTGCAAAGATAGTTATGAAAGGTTTCCCTATGGGTTTGAATGCTAACAGAAAAGGTTTGAATACTGACAAAAGAGGGGATTGGAAATGAGAAATTAGCATATCTTTTAAATTAGCAGTTAGCAGTTAGCAATGAGCAATTAGTATATCTTTTAAATTAGCAGTTAGCAATTAGCAATTAGCAATTAGCAATTAGTATATCTTTTAAATTAGCAGTTAGCAATTAGCAATTAGCAGTTAACAGTTCGCAATTATTAGAGTTCCGTTGGTGAAATTTACACGTGCAGAAGGAAATCTTTAAAAATCGCGCTGCGGAACTCAGTGGGGATGGGGTTATCCCCATCCTAACACCCGACAGATGTAATATATAATGTACACACTACGTGTCTGAACCTCTCCGAGGCTCTGAGTTGACACTCTCCTTTCGATTTATCCCCCAGACTGCACTCGCTTCGCTCACTTAGTCTGGGGTTACTGAGAGTGTGCCTCCGAGGCACCGTGTGTAATCCCCCATCAGCTTATCTGGCTGCGCTCATTCTACGAGAGCTTCTGTCTCCCAATGTAGGGGTGGGGTTTATCCCCATCCTAATACCCGACAGATGTAATTAATGGAACCCAATGGTGGTAGGGCTTATCCCCATCCTCCAAGCGCCACAGTGACTTACAGCCTCAGAGAGGCTGACTCTCAGTAACCCCAGGCATAGCGAGCGGAGCGAGTGCAGCCTGGGGTTAGTAGATGGCGGAACTATACTCAGTGCCTCGGAGAGGTACATACACGCAGTGTTCATCATTATATCCAAATGGTTGTCTCATAGGACTAATGGTGTATATAGCTTTATATATGCACACACTACGTGTCTGAACCTCTCCGAGGCTCTGAGTTGACACTCTCCTTTCGATTTATCCCCAGACTGCGTTCGCTTCGCTCGCTTAGTCTGGGGTTACTGGAAAGTCAACCTCTCCGAGGCTGTGAGGTATCCATTCAGCGCGTGGTGTCTGACGGGTGCAGGGTGCGGCCCTTGTGGCCGTCCGCAAACATATGAATATTGAATTTATGACGGACGGCCACAAGGGCCGCGCCCTGCAGCCGTCGGTCTGACACG
>ONDK01000083.1 GCA_900316565.1 uncultured Prevotella sp.
GTCCGTCATAAATTCAATATTCATATGTTTGCGGACGGCCACAAGGGCCGCGCCCTGCAGCCGACGGTCTGACACGGATATTTTATTTAGCGTTTGGAGTCTGACCGTACCCTGCAAGCGGATTACATTCGCTTGTACTTCCTACATTGGCAGAATCGCTTCTATTCCATTATAAATCTCGTTATCAAGGAACTTGAATTATTTATTATTCTTCTTGAATACAAGTTTCTTTGGTATTTTAACCCACTGACGGTTGACGACGATTTTCATCGTACTGCCCCCGGTGCGCTCCAAAGTATAGGAGCCGTCATGTGGATTATATATCAACTTGGCTTCCAGATCCTCACTGCCATAGTCGTTTATTATCACGAGGTTTGCGGCATTGCCTTTTATTTCCGCGTCTTCGATAATCCATTTCCTTGTGTCGCGTATAGCACCGAAATACCCTGGGTTCTGTCCGAATATCTCCTGTCTTGGACAGGTGATGTTCTTATGATAGAAGTCCATGACGATATACACCTGATATTCATCGTTCTCTATTCGTCCCATAAAAACCGTTGAGTCTGTTTTGGCGGCCGACTCGGATACTGCCCATGCCTCCGATTCTGCTGCCACGGAAGGCAAAGCAGTGCAGAGAGATAACGCTAATGCAAGGAATAAATGTCTCATATTCTGTTCATTTCATAAAAATAACTATGGCAAAGTTACCATATTATATCAACTTAATAGCCGTTTTTTTTAATTTTTATGGAATAATGCTTTGTTTTTATCATTTTTATATTACCTTTGCAACGGTTAGTCGAGGTGATGGGCACCTATTTCCACCGCCCCTCACCATAGAGCATATTATATGAATAAGGTGAAGAAGATGTTATTTCCCGATTATGTTTTTGAAACAAGTTGGGAAGTCTGCAACAAAGTAGGAGGTATCTATGCGGTTCTTTCTACAAGAGCAAAGACAATTCAGGAGAAGATAAAAGACCACGTGATATTTATAGGACCGGACTGTTGGAACGACAAGCCTTGTCCTTTCTTCAAGGAAGACGACAATCTCTTTGCCACGTGGCGCAAAGAGGCGTTGCGTGAGGGACTCAAGATAAAAGTAGGACGATGGACCATTCCTGGTGAGCCTATCGCCATTCTTGTGGACTTCCGGCCTTTTATGTCTCAGAAAGACCAACTCTACGGTCAGCTGTGGGAGGACTTCAAGGTCGACTCCCTTCATGCTTATGGCGATTACGACGACAGTCTGATGTTCTCTTACGGAGCAGGAAAAGTCGTCGAGAGTTTCTATCGCGCCAATATCCCAAGTGATAAGAAAGTCATTTTCCATGTCAATGAGTGGCAGACAGGTGCTGCCGCCCTTTATATCCAGAAGGTACTGCCACAGATAGCGACAGTCTTTACCACCCATGCCACTGGCATCGGCCGTAGTATTGCCGGCAACGGAAAGCCCTTATACGACTATCTCGATGCCTACAACGGAGATCAGATGGCCGCTGAGCTCAACATGCAGTCGAAGCACAGCGTTGAGAAGCAGACGGCACAGTATGTCGATTGCTTCACCACCGTTAGCGACATCACAGCCCGAGAGTGCAAGGAACTGCTCGACAAACCCGTCGATGTCGTCCTCCCCAATGGCTTTGAGGATGATTTTGTTCCGAAAGGTCAGCAGTTCACTGTCAAACGACGTGAAGCCCGCAAGGCCCTCCTTCATGTCGCCAACGCGCTGACCGGGTGTGAGTTTTCCGACGACACCATCATTATCTCCACCAGCGGACGGTATGAGTTCCGCAACAAAGGCATCGACGTTTTCGTCGACGCCATGAACCGCCTTCGCCTTTCCGGCCAGCTCACCCGTAACGTCGTGGCATTCATCGAAGTACCGGGATGGGTGAAAGGACCACGTAAGGACTTGCAGGACCGCTTAAAGAGCGGCATGGTGTATAACATTCCGTTGCCCAATCCTGTCCTCACCCATGACCTTTACAATGAGGACAACGACCAGGTATTGGGAATGCTTCGCTGGCTCGGCATCACCAACGCCCCTTCCGACAAGGTGAAAGTGATATTCGTACCAAGTTATCTCATTGGCAACGACGGAATATTGAACAAGCCCTATTATGATGTCATCCTTGGCAACGACCTCTGCGTCTTCCCAAGCTATTACGAGCCGTGGGGATACACCCCTTTGGAGGCTGTAGCCTTCAAGGTACCGAGCATCACCACCGACTTAGCCGGCTTCGGCCTGTGGGCCAACAAGGAGAAAGGCGGCAACGAATACAGTAAGATTGAAGACGGCGTGGAAGTCATACACCGCACCGACAGTAATTATAATGATGTGGCGGACAGCATCCGAGATGTTATCCTGCGCTTTGCGTCCAAGGACAGGAAACAGACCAACGAATGCAGGCAGAAAGCGGGCAGCCTATCCAAGAAAGCCCTATGGTCAAAGTTCTTCAGATATTATGAAGAAGCTTACGACTTTGCGCTCCGCAAGGCAGAAGTCCGTAACTCTGCTAAGTAAAAATCAGAGTACTAACAAAAAAGTGATAAATAACTAACTATATTACGCAATTATGAAGATAAAGTCAGATTATTCAAACGAACCTCAGTGGAAAGAGGTAAACATCAAGTCAAGTGTTCCGGCACAGCTGGAATGCCTCGACGAGCTGGCGCACAACATGTGGTGGGCCTGGAACTATGAGGCACGCAACATGTTCAAGAGTCTGGACGAAGACCTCTACGAGGAGGTTGGCCATAATCCAGTTCTCCTTCTTGAGCGCCTGAGTTACAACCGTAAGGAAGCCATCGTCAAGGACAAGGCCCTGATGAAGAAGGTCAACGACGTCTACAAGAAATTCAAGGATTATATGTCTGTCGCACCAGACAAGACCCGTCCTTCCGTAGCCTATTTCTCTATGGAGTACGGTATCAACCAGGTGCTGAAAATCTATTCCGGCGGTCTGGGCATGCTTGCCGGCGACTACCTCAAGGAGGCTTCCGACTCCAACGTCGACCTCTGCGGTATCGGCTTCCTCTATCGTTACGGCTATTTCAAGCAGAGCCTGTCCATGGACGGCCAGCAGATTGCAAAATATGAGGCGCAGAACTTTAATTCCCTGCCTATCGTAAAGGAACTTGACAAGGACGGCAACCAGCTCGTCGTCGATGTCCCTTACCAGAACTACCAGGTGCACGCCCTTGTATGGCGAGTCAACGTCGGCCGTGTGAAACTCTATCTGCTCGACACCGACAACGACATGAACTCCGAGTTCGACAAGCCTATCACCCACTCCCTCTATGGCGGTGACTGGGAGAACCGTCTCAAGCAGGAAATCCTCTTGGGTATCGGCGGTATCCTTACCCTGAAGAAGCTGGGCATAAAGAAGGATATTTACCACTGCAACGAAGGCCATGCCGCACTGTGCAACCTGCAGCGTCTCTGCGATTACATCGACGAGGACGGACTGACTTTCAACCAGGCTATGGAGGTGGTACGCGCAAGCTCACTCTACACCGTCCACACACCGGTACCAGCAGGCCACGACTACTTCGACGAGCAGCTCTTCGGAAAGTACATGGGCGGCTATCCCGCAAAGCTCGGCATCTCATGGGATGAGTTCATCGGCATGGGCCGTACAAATCCTGACGACCACGGAGAGAGGTTCTGTATGAGCACCTTCGCCTGCAACACCTGTCAGGAGGTCAACGGCGTCAGTAAGCTCCACGGATGGGTCAGCCAGAAGATGTTCGCACCACTCTGGAAGGGCTATTATCCTGAAGAGAACCACGTGGGATATGTCACCAACGGCGTGCACCTCCCCACATGGTGCGCCACAGAATGGCGTCATCTCTACGACAAGCACTTCGACCCGTCATTCATGTCCGACCAGAGTAACGAGAACATCTGGCATGCCATCTACGATGTCACCGATAAGGAAATCTGGGACACACGTATGGCCCTTAAGAAGAAGCTCGTCAAGTATATCCGCGATAAATTCTCCAAGCAGTGGCTACGTAACCAGGGCGACCCCGCCAAGGTTGTAAGCATCCTTGAGAAAATCAACCCTAACGCGCTGATGATAGGCTTCTGCCGTCGTTTCGCCACATATAAGCGTGCACACCTCCTCTTCACCGACCTCGACCGTCTGGAGAAGATCGTCAACGACCCGGAGCACCCAGTGCTCTTCTTCTTCTCCGGTAAGGCTCATCCTGCCGACGGTGCAGGACAGGGACTTATCAAGAAAATCTTCGAGATAAGCCGTATGCCACAGTTCCTCGGTAAGATTATCTTCCTTGAGGACTATGACATGCGCCTTGCACGTCGCCTTGTCTCCGGTGTCGACATCTGGATGAACACGCCGACACGTCCTCTTGAGGCCAGCGGCACATCCGGCGAGAAAGCTGAGATGAATGGTGTCGTAAACCTCTCTGTCCTCGACGGATGGTGGGTAGAGGGCTACCGTGAGGGTGCCGGATGGGCTCTCCCACAGGAACGCACCTACCAGAACCAGGCTTATCAGGACCAGCTCGACGCGGCAACCATATACAGCCTGCTCGAGAACGACATCATCCCACTCTACTATCACACCACCCGTGGCAAGACCTACTCAGAGGAGTGGGTACGCGTCATCAAGAACTCCATAGCCAAGATTGCGCCTCACTACACCATGAAGCGTCAGCTCGACGACTATTACGACAAGTTCTACAACAAGGAGGCTAAGCGCTCAAAGCGCCTTCAGGCCAACAACTTCCGCGTTGCAAAGGACATCGCTCTGTGGAAGGAGACCGTTGCCGAGCGCTGGGACAACATCCGCGTGGTAAGCAAGGACGACTCTGCGTTCGCCGACATGGCCACAGGACAGAAGGCAGAGATCACCTATGTCATCGACGAACAGGGATTGCAGGACGCCGTCGGACTTGAACTCGTCACACTCGACACTAATCCTAATACCGACCGTAAGATACACCGAGTCTATCCGTTCAAGATGGTTAAGTGCGAAGGAAACAACTATACCTTCAAGGT
>ONDK01000024.1 GCA_900316565.1 uncultured Prevotella sp.
TAATGTTTGAGCGCTTTTTCAAATGCGTTCGAAGAACGCATCCCCCAGTTATATCGTGCCTTTGTTTTAAAGACCTCTAAAAGTTTGCTGCAAAGGTACTCACTGTGTGCGAGCACAACAAATGTTTTGTGCAAATATTGCATGTTTTTGCACATTTCTTGAAGTAGGTCAATACACTTGACAACGGTCAATCCGTCATTGGAATAGCTATTACTCTTTTAGAGAAATTGTAAAAACAAATTATGATTTGAAATTTTCACCACATTTTTCTTGTAGGAACAAAGTAAAATTACTACCTTTGGGCATGTAAATAAACTTAAAATCACGGAGGACAAAACCTATGATTACACCTGACAACTTTGAGACTCTTTATTCCGACCCTATAGAGAAACAGGAGATAAGTAAGTTCGTCTGCAATGAGATTTGCAGGCAGATCCACCGTTATATAAAAGGTATGTCGGGTTCGCATAAGACCATGCTGAAGTTTGAAGACAGTCTTCGCAACATGACAGTACCAGAAAAGGAACGCGCCATAGCAGCTTATATAGACCTCAACCGGCATGCCCTGGACGGACTGGACATGAAGATGGTGCTCGTCCGTGCGATGGCCAACTACTGCGATACCTTCGCCTATATGATGGAAATGGTCAACGACAAGAGGAAATGGGCTCTTTATCTGAAGTCTATCCGCGACACCTACTTCCGCTTTCATAAAGTCTTTGAGGAGAACGGCCACTACGGACTCAAGGATTACGACGGTAATGTTATAGTAAAACCCAACTATGAGTTCATCAGGACACCTTATGTATACGTCGACGATATCCGCCAGACCCCTGTCATCGTGCAGAAGGACGGCAAGATGGGACTAATCCTTGCCGACGGTCATGATACCATCGTAGCCCCAATCCGCTATGACGATATATCCCTCCGAGACGAGGAACCGTATTTTGTCGCACGTATAGGAGAACGGACGGTACTGCTCGACACAGCACCGAAAGGAAGGGAGTGAACGGTTGATTTAGAAGCTCTGCTTTGCGAAAAACTTTATTCAAGTTTCTGAAGTCACTTAAAAGCGTGAATTATTAGGAATAGAAGCGACTTATGCCAATGTAGGGGTGGGGGCCTATCCCAACATTGCCATAAGTCGCTTCTATTCCCTTGCAAATAACGTCATTTAACTTCAGGAACTTAATAACTTTATTACCTAATCATAACTACTCAGTACCACATGACTTGATACAGACAAAATATACTCAGTGTCTCTCTGAGGAACTGGGTATATTTTGTCTGTATCAAGTTGGGACGCCTGTTCAGTTCTATTTCTTGGTTATATAAAGTATCAAAAATATTTACATGAAAACAGGTGTACTACACTTGCAGTGTAAGTGTACGGAAAATACATCGTAAATGTGCCCCTTTTACAAAAAAGTGTACGGAAAATAGAACGCAAGTGTACGTAAAATGCAATTAATTGGCCAACAGTGCGTTACAAAGGAAATTTTACTTAGTCTGAATTTGAAAAGAATTTACAAGTTTTGTTGAATGAAATCGCTGATAATCTCTCCATAACACTGATGTGTTGCTTGTTCATATCAGTCAGAGGCACAGAGCAGTTCTTGCCAGTATCATCCCCGGTCGCTGAGTACTTACTGCTAAACTTGAATGTCCTGGTAAAATAAAAACCTATCCTCTTAGCTGAAAGAGAATAGGTCTTATAGTGTAGAAGGCAGCCCTTATCATACTGGGGCAAGCCTTTTATATTTTCGTGCTGGGTTACTCCTCGCTGAACTGATCTTTGCCGACACCGCAAACCGGGCACACCCAATCATCTGGGAGGTCCTCAAATGCTGTTCCAGGCTCTATACCATTATCAGGATCACCGACCTCAGGGTCGTAAACGTATCCACATACGTCGCAAACATACTTCTTCATAATGCTCTTCGTTATAATTTAAAATTGTTAGACATAAAGTTTACGGGTGTAAAGGTAATTTAATTTTTTTGTTCGTACAAGTCATTTACATAAAAAAACTATATTTTTTTGCTTACAAGTCAAATTATTCATAACTTTGTGGAGAGTTGAGAAAACAACAGTACAGATACATTAATTATATAGGAGATTAAAGGAATGATTAAGATTTATGGAATGCCCACATGCCCTTACTGCTCGTTTGTTGACGAACAGGTCAAAGGCAACAATCGGTTCAAGGTGATAGATATTGGCAGTGATGTCCATTATATGCACGAGTTCATGGATTTGCGTGACTCTCGGCCGGAGTTCGACCACTCCAAGGAGATTGGCGACATCGGAATACCTTGCTTCGTTCTTGAGGACGGAACGGTAACGCTGAAGCCCGAGGATGTCGGACTGGTGGAGTATCAGCCCGGAATGGGTGCTGCCTGCTCCTTGGATGGTAAGGGATGCTGATCTACTTTAGTTAAAAAGCATATAATATTGTTATACAAGCTGTTGTATGCTGTAATTATAGTAATGGGTGAAACATTTTTAGAGACTTCGGCTAGCTTTTTGGAAAAAGATAGTATGGGGCGGCAATCGGTCAAGCTTCTGACAGAAGAGAAAGCCGAGCAGCTATGGAAGATTCATGCCAATGAAGTGCTTGGAGCCGATGAAAACTATCGCCGTGCAGAAAGCGAGCAACACCGGGTCGGACGTATCGTAGCATGGGCCTACACCATTCTTGTGGCCGGTCTATTGGCATTCATGACTGGGTTCTATCTGTGGAGATTCCGGTTCTTTTGGGCCATAGTAATATATGTGGTCCTACTTACAGCGTGTGCCTTGGCAGCGCGAACCATCTACGTCCACGCTGTAACGAATGACCATCTCGGAGAACTTGTGAATGCGGCACACGATAGGTATGTTGCCCGGCTCACCGGAAAGCGGTGCTGATACGTCTCATCCAAAGAGTAATCCTATAAATCAATGGATTCAATACGTATTATCTGTTACACAAATGGATTTAATGCGTAATATCTATAAACCCAATGGATTCAATACGTAATATATATCGGATTGGTAAGGGACCGTCGAGCAGTCATACCATGGGACCGCAGCATGCGGCAACAATCTTTGCGAAACGTCATCCCGATGCCTCACATTTCAAGGTAACGCTCTATGGCAGCCTGGCAGCAACAGGTAAAGGTCATATGACTGATGTGGCAATAAAGGAGGTGCTGGAGAAGGTAGCTCCTGTAAACATAGTGTGGGAACCTGAAGTCTTCTTGCCATTTCATCCGAACGGAATGAAGTTTGTCTCCGCTGACTGCAAAGGGCTTACCACCGATGAATGGACTGTCTATAGCATTGGCGGCGGAGCACTGTCGGAAGGAAAAGGTAAGGATGATTTCTTTTATGAGAAGTCGATATATCCTCTGACGACACTTACTGACATACAGCACTGGTGTGAGAAGAACGGAAGGGGATTCTGGGAATATGTCGAGCAGTATGAGGACGAGGGAATATGGGACCATCTGCGCCTGGTGTGGCAGACAATGACAAGGGCAGTGGCACGTGGCATCAACCATGAGGGTGCTCTTCCGGGACCGCTGAACCTCGCACGGAAAGCTCCAACATATTATATCAAGGCTCGTGGATACCGCTCCGACCTATGCAACAGAACAATGGTCTACGCCTATGCCCTTGCCGTCAGTGAGGAGAACGCCGCTGGAGGCACCATCGTTACGGCACCGACATGTGGAGCCAGCGGTGTGTTGCCCGGAATACTCGTCCATCTCGCTGAGACCCACGACTTCAATGAGGAGAGAGTCCTGCATGCTCTTGCAACTGCGGGACTCATTGGCAATCTCATAAAGGAGAACGCGTCGATATCCGGTGCTGAGGTGGGATGTCAAGGTGAAGTGGGAGCGGCCTGTGCCATGGCAGCGGCAGCGGCATGTCAGATATTCGGTGGAACACCTTCGCAGATAGAATATGCCGCGGAGATGGGACTGGAGCATCACCTTGGAATGACTTGCGACCCTGTATGCGGACTGGTGCAGATACCGTGCATTGAACGCAACGCCTTCGCGGCATGCAGGGCCCTCGACGCACAGCTCTATGCTATCACCAGTGATGGACATCACCGTGTGTCCTTCGACAGGGTGGTGAGCGTGATGAAGCAGACAGGCCATGACCTGCCTTCACTCTACAAAGAAACCAGCGAAGGTGGACTTGCCAAGGACTTCAACACTGAAGAATAACATGGCAATTACGATTGTAAAATAAAAAAAATCCTGTGCTGTGGTGTTCCATTATCCACCATCGCACAGGATTTTTCTTTAGATATTGTTTTCTGTAACCTTTATTATTCTTTTAGCAAATAAGGTCTAAGCTTCTCTAGCGGGATGGTGAAGTTTGGTGTACCTAGAGCATATGGCCCTATCTCGTACTCGCCATAGACGAACTTAACACCGTCGGCAGTAAGATATGGGGCGGCTGAAGGAAGCGGAATGATACCATCGGTAAGGAATATGCCACCGTTCATAAGACCATCGATAGTAAGGCCATGCCCATTGTCATTCAAGTATTTTTCCAAACCCTCACGAAGCAATGGCTGCATGTCGGTGACATCAAACGGATCAATGTTTATCTCTATTCTTTCACCGTTGTTCTTGTTGAAGCAAGCACCCTCCAGCCAGTACTGTCCGTGTGCTCCGCCTTCATACTGATAGCTTGAGGCCTCGTAGGTAACGATGGAGTCGTTCTCACTCGTCTTTCTTATGGCAGACTGGTTCATCATATACAGGTCCTTCATACCGGTGCTGTCGACAAACGTCTGGTAGTTTTCTTTCATGTCAGCAAGTATCTTCTCAGCATGGAAGTTTACCACCGCGTTGCCGTCAGAAAGAGGTCCTTCGTAATGTGCCGGTGTCGCAATTCCGTCGCCGTAGATATGTGTCATATAGAAAGACTCCATCTCGTCGGCGATATATGTTCTTATATTGTCTATCAATGGCTGTTTGCCTGCCACGGGGTAGTCGACCACCAACTCCACGCTGCAATGGTCGCTGCTTGGTGCCCTGCTGATGGTGTCGGTAACTATTGTGGTGTCGGCTGCTTCAGTTGACATTGTGGTCTGTGGGCATGTAGTGGTGTCCGCAGCGGCCATCAGCGTTATGCTGCAAAGTAAGCTAGTTATCATTCCCATAATGTATTAGATATTCTGATTAAACAATTATTATAAACAGCCATTGTAGAGTCTCTTATCTCTTTAGGCCCTTAATTATACTGTCCATTTTTTGCTTTGTCTCAATACGTGTTGGCACCAGTGGCAGACGAAGGACGTTCTCTATCATTCCCATGTCATTGAGAAGCGACTTCACGCCGGCAGGATTGCCATCGACGAAGAGCAGCTTGTAGAGCTCAGTGAACTGATGGTGGATCTTAAGCGCTGCAGCATATTCATTGTTGAACTCCAGTCGTATCATCCGTGAGAACTCTTTCGGCAGAGCATTTCCTATCACCGAGATGACACCTACCGCTCCGCTGGCTATCATGGAGAAGGTCAGTGCGTCGTCGCCGGAGATAACCTCGAAGTTGCTGGGCTTGTTCTTGATAATCTCGTCTATTTGCTCGAGCGAACCTGAAGCCTCCTTTATGGCCACTACATTCGGGAAGTCCTTGGCAATACGAACTGTCGTTGCCGCTTTCATGTTGACACCTGTTCGACCTGGGACATTATACATTACGACAGGTAGAGGACTTGCTTTAGCTATGGCCTTAAAGTGCTGATAAAGACCCTCCTGCGATGGCTTGTTATAGTAAGGGCATATACTTAGTATACCGTCGATACCGTTCCAGTCTGTGACATTTATCTCCTCAACGACGGCCCGGGTGTTGTTGCCTCCGCAGTATTTCAGAATTGGTACACGACCATTATCCACACGCTTTATCACGTCGGTAATCTTGTCCTTTTCCTCCTTTGTCAGGCATGGTGCCTCGCCGGTTGTGGCCAGGATGCAGAGGAAGTCGGCACCGTTGCTAATCTGGTATTCTACGAGTTTCTCCAGTGCGTCATAGTCGACTTCACCATCACCTTTCATTGGTGTTATAAGGGCAATGCCCAGCCCGTGAAAAATATTTTCCATCTTTTCGTTGAGTTTTTATTTATGCCGTAATAATGTGTCCGGCGTTCGAATACATTCTTATTTCCACTGCAAAAATACTATGAAAAAGTCATACGGCAAAATGTTTGCAATAAAAACTGGTAATAAGATTGAAATATTTAACCAAATGTCATGTCTGGTTGATATTTTATAACTTTCACTGTCCGTTCTCTTCTTTCTCGGCTTTCTCTGCTAGTCCCATAAGTTCTAATGGTAGATTATTTTGCGCATATTATATAATGTTATTGATTTTTTGGTGGTATCATCGATTTATATTATCTTTGCAAACAAAATAATAATGAATAATTTTTAAGATGAACACGACAGAAACAAACACGAATGAGGAGAAACACTCACTGAGTTTCGTAGAGCAACTGGTAGAGGAAGATCTCGCCGAGGGAAAGAACGGAGGACGCATTCAGACACGTTTTCCGCCTGAGCCTAATGGCTATCTGCATATCGGTCACGCTAAGGCCATCTGCATGGATTTCGGCGTCGCTGAGAAATATGGTGGTGTCTGCAATCTCCGCTTTGACGATACAAATCCCTCCAAAGAAAACACTGAATATGTTGAGAATATTCTTAACGACATAAAATGGCTCGGATTTAAGTGGGGACATATTTATTATGCCAGCGACTACTTCCAGAAGCTATGGGATTTCGCAATTTGGATGATAGAAAATGGCCACGCTTACGTTGACGAGCAGACATCAGAGCAGATAGCACAGCAGAAGGGCACACCGACAGAGCCCGGCACACCGAGCCCGTACCGTGACCGTCCTGTGGAGGAGAACTTGCGCCTGTTCCGGCAGATGAACACACCGGAGGCTGTAGAGGGTAGTATGGTGTTGCGAGCCAAACTCGACATGGCCAACCCTAACATGCATTTCCGTGACCCTATCATGTATCGCATCATACAGACACCGCACCACCGCACTGGTACGACATGGCATTGCTATCCGATGTATGACTTTGCACACGGACAGAGCGACTATTTTGAGGGGGTAACACATTCCATCTGTACTCTGGAGTTCGTACCGCACCGTCCTTTGTACAATAAGTTCATCGACTATCTAAAGGAGATGGATGGCACAGCGAAGACGGCACTCGAGGATAACCGTCCGCGGCAGATAGAATTCAACCGCCTGAACCTCACCTACACCGTGATGTCGAAGCGTAAGCTCCACACCCTCGTTGACGAACATCTCGTTAACGGATGGGACGACCCGCGAATGCCGACACTCTGTGGAATGCGGCGCCGTGGCTATTCACCCGAGAGCATCCGTAACTTCATCCGTTCCATCGGTTATACCAAGTTCGATGCACTTAATGACGTTGCGCTCCTCGAGGCTGCCGTCCGCGATGACCTCAACAAGAAGGCTACACGAGTCAGTGCGGTCCTTGACCCAGTGAAACTCGTTATCACTAATTACCCCGACGACAAGCGCGAGGAGATGACGGCTGTCAACAACCCGGAGGACGAGACAGCGGGAGAACACAAGATTATGTTCACCAAGAACTTGTGGATAGAGCGCGCCGATTTTATGGAGGACGCTCCGAAGAAGTTCTTCCGTATGACACCGGGCAAGGAAGTCCGTCTGAAGAATGCATACATCGTGAAGTGCACTGGATGCACAAAGGATGCTGAGGGTAATATCGTTGAGATACAGGCCGAGTACGACCCGGAGAGCCGCAGTGGACTACCTGGTGCCAACCGTCGTGTGAAGGGAACGCTTCACTGGGTCTCTGCCGACGACTGTTTGAAGGCTGAGGTTCGCGAGTATGACCGTCTGTTCAATGTCGAGAACCCGTCGGCCGATGACCGAGACTTCCGTGAGCTCCTCAACCCCGACAGTCTGAAGGTTCACAGCGATTGTTATGTGGAGAACTACCTTAAGGACAAGAAGCCGGGAGAGTATCTGCAGTTCCAGCGCATCGGCTATTTCATGGTCGACCCCGATTCCACAGCGGATCACTTGGTCTTCAACAAGACCGTTGGCCTGAAGGACAGCTGGACAAAGAAACATTAATTCCCGACGGACAAAAGAAGGTTGAAAAGGCAGTCATTTCATAATTGTATGCTTTAGAAAATTATGGATCAACTGTATGAATAGTTATTATAAATCTAATAAGTTCAAGGAGGTCCTCAAAAACTATGAGGACTTCCTTGCCAGTAACGACCTTGGTACGCTGACCACGGACGACTTTGCCGACGTGGCCCAATATTATCATGAACAACATAATGATGTGAAAGCCATAGAAACAGCTGACAAGGCACTGGAGCTCTTTCCTGGCAGCGTCGCTCCACTGGCATTCCTGTCACGATATGCTCTTCTGGAGGAGCACAGCACGATGAAGGCTGACGACCTCGCTGAGAAGATAGAAGACAAGCACGACCCAGATTATTTCCTCCTCAAGGCGGAGATAATGATCGTTGACGAGCGCATCGGTGAGGCCGACGAGTATCTTGAAAACGCTTACGAGGAGTTCTATGATGACGATTATTATGATGATATGCCACTTGACGTTGCGACGCTCTTCATAGATTATAGCGCCATCGACTTTGCCGACAAATGGCTTCAGCGGTCCGACGAGACAGAGGACAGCGAGTATATTGATGTGAAGGCAAAAATACTAATGGCACACAACGACCTGGAAGCCAGTAAGAAACTTATAGACACGCTCATAAACCGGGACCCCTACTCCACGGAATACTGGAACCTGATGACCGCTGTGGACCTCCTTGCAGAGAACTATCATGATGCCGTCACCTCAAGCGACTACGCACTCGCCATAGATCCAGACAACAGAGACGCCATACTGAACAAGGGTAATGGCGTGTTGGGACTTGGTAACTCTGATGAGGCCACGCGACTTTTCAAGAGGTATGCCGAACTTGAACCGGAGCATGAGACTGGATATTTCATGGTTGCCATGACGCTGTTGGGGCAAGAGCACTTGAAGGAAGCTAAGGAATGGTTTGAGAAGGCACTGAAGGTCAACAGGGCGTCGCAGAAAAAAAACTGGGTGAACCGCGCTGAGATACTCTTTCAGTTGGCTTACATCGAGAACTCTTTCAGTCACTATGCCAAAGCACACGCTTTTCTTGACGAACTCGCAGAGGAATACAAGGACAATCTTGCCGATAACCTCGACGAATTGGGGATGAAGCTAGCGGAGGTTGACTGTGCCCAGGGACATGTCTACCTTGAGGAGTTTAATTACGATAAGGCTGTCGACTGGTTCGAGCAGGCTGTGTCCGATTCCGACGGCGACCCGGAGGTATTTATCCGCATTGCCGTCTCAGCTTTTGAATGCTTTCAATTGCATTATGCCTACGACATCCTTCACCAAGTAATCTATCAGAATGGCATTGAGGACGAGAAGGGGCTGAGGTATCTTTCTTACTGCTGTAAACTTTTAGAAAAGAAAGACGAGGAAACATGGGCACTAAATAAGTTGAGTAAGTTATCAAAACCTGATGACAACTCAGATGAAAATATTGAAAAACCAAAGAATAAATAAGGAATACATAGAATAATCATGCTGACATCACTGCTTAACAACCTCAACTACGGGGCCATATTCATCCTTATGCTGTTGGAAAGTACGGTAATACCGGTTCCGTCAGAGCTCGTCGTTGCACCAGCGGCATATCATGCGGCAGCCGGCGACCTGCACGTATGGCTTGTAATACTCTTCGCTACCCTCGGTGCCGACGTTGGAGCCACCATCAACTATCTTGGCGGTTACTACCTCGGACGGCCCATAATCTACCGCTTTGCCAATAGTCGATTTGGTCGTCTCTGTATGCTCAATCAGGAGAAAGTGGAGAAGAGTGAGAAATACTTCGATGACCATGGCATGGTGGCCACGATAACGGGACGTCTCATCCCAGGCATCCGTCACCTTATATCCATCCCGGCAGGTCTGGCGAAGATGAAGTATTGGCAGTTCATCCTTTACACTACGTTAGGAGCAGGCATCTGGAACTGCATCCTTGCGTCGTTGGGCTGGTATCTTCACACATTCGTACCTGAAGAGCAGCTTGACGACAAGATAATGGAATACGGCGAGTACATCAAGGTTGCCATTCTGACTATGGCTGCCATTGCTCTGCTCTACTTCATGGCTAAATGGTTCATCAGAAGGCAGCGCAGGATACGTGAAGGCAAAAATCCTAATGCAGAGTAAATCCCCATGCCAGCAAAACCGACCTTCACTTCCTAGAGATGGTTCTATAGTTCCCTATAGTTTCCTATAGCTTCTATAGCTTCTATAGTTTCTATAGTTTCTATATCTTCCTATAGCTTCTATAGTTTCTATAGTTTCCTATAGCTTCTATAGTTTCTATAGCTTCTATAGTTTTCTATAGTTTCTATAGCTTCCTATAGCTTCTATAGTTTCCTATAGCTTCTATAGCTTCTATAGTTTCTATAGCTTCTATATATCATGATTTAACCAATGTAAAACTACTGATAAACTAATAATGAAACATTTCGTATTATTATTGCTCATGGCAATGAGCAGCATCTTTGCCACTGCGCAGACCAAGGTCTCTATCCATTGGCCCTTCAATCAGAACATGAATGAACTCGTGAAAGGGACAAATGAATGGAATAAAGCTACGGCAGCCACGGTAACCAGCAATGGTACTGACCTGTCGTCGAAGTTTACCACATCTGTGACGGTAGGCGACAAACTAAGCTATCAGGCTACCATTACACCCCAAAACGCCAAAACGGGAACCACTGATGGAATGATGATTAACCGCTTTAAGTGCAACGGCACGGCTGACGGCAGTAACAGCTATGGCGTCTCTTTTGACGTGAAGTCGACGGACAGCGGTTCTACATTCCTCCCTACAAAGGTTACGGCAACAGTGGCACTTTGGTATGAGAATGCCGGTCAGAAATTCAACCTCGTTCTTCAGAAGATCGGCCAGGACGGAACCGTGGCTGGAGAATACACTCTTGGCTCCGCCGATGACTCACAAGGTAAGAATGCCACTTACTCTACTGTTTCTTTCAACGTTCCTTCCGAAGCGACAGCTTCGCCGAGTACATGGCGTCTCGTCATAAAGGTGGCAAACGGTTATGCTAACCGTAACCTCGCTTTGGGCAATGTTAGCATGGAGGGTATACTGGAAGGCGGTCAGGCCATAAAGACACATATCGTCAAAACCCTTGTAACTCCTGATAACTCTGGCACCATCTCCCCTGATGGAGCAACGGTCGTTGAGGGTGAACAGATAACGCTGAACGCCGTGGCAAACATAGGTTATGCCTTTGAGGGATGGTATGTCGACAATGTTCGCAAGAGCAGCAACGCATCATACACCTTCACAAACATCACCAGTGATTTCACTGCTGAAGCACGTTTCACCGCCCTGCCATCATGCTTTCTGACCTACGGAGCCACTACATCATCGAAGGGTAAAGGCTCCATCACAGTAACCGGTGAGGGAGAGACTGAGGCTGACGGACGTATCAAGTTCAACAGTGGCACCACGATAACCCTAAAGGCTGTAGCTGGACGCGGCTCCACGTTCGGTGGATGGTATGACGCTAATGACAACAAACTTTCGGAATCGGAGGAATACAAGCTGATCATCGATAGGGATACGACGGTGTATGCGCTCTTCGGAGCTATGGAGAACTATAAGGACGGACTTGCCGCCTTCCCCGGAGCGGAAGGCTGGGGACGTCTCACTACAGGAGGACGAGCTGTCGACTCTAGAGGCAGTAAGGTTTTCTACGTAACACGTCTCGACGATTGTTCTGACGACAATCTCGTTGAGGGTACTCTCCGCTGGGCGTTGCAGAGCGGTGATGACACCCCAAGGACAATCCTTTTCAATACCTGTGGCACTATCTACCTTACGTCCAAGCTAAAGTTCCGTCATGGCAACATCTCCATTGAGGGACAGACAGCTCCGGGCGGCGGTGTCTGCGTGGCTGGTTATCCACTTAATATCAGCAAGCCGAATATCATCATCCGTCATATGCGGTTCCGTGCCGGCGATCTCATGAATACCAGTGTAACGGCACTCGACGTGGAGAACACCGATCACATTATCCTCGACCACTGCTCTATCACATGGTCCATGGAGGAAGGACTGACGATGTACGACTGTGACTCTACCACTGTTCAGTGGACGATCATCGGCGAGGCTCTGTACAGTTCGAAGAATGGCAAGGGTCCCCGTGCCTATGCCACACAATGGGGTGGCGAGCATGGAACGATGCACCACTGTCTTATCACCAACTGTAACAACCGTACGCCGCGTTTCAACGGTGTGCGTAAGGAGAGTAAGTCCCTTGGCGACCACGACCAGTTCGTCGATGATGAGTTTATAAATAATGTTGTATTCAACTGGGGGAAGCCGAACTCCGTTTACGGAGGTGAATGTTTTAAAGATATCAACGACGGCAACAATTATGACCGTGTGTACATGATAAATAATTATTACCGCCCAGGGCCTGCTACACAGAACAAGACAGCTAACAGTCGTTATTTTGTCGGTGCGTCAAGCTCTAATAAAGGCCTTAAAGGACTCGGACAGTGGTATCTCAGTGGAAACAAGTTTGAAGTCGACAGCAAGTGGAGACCACGTACGTCTAACATCTGGACAAAGACAAGCCTGGACAGTGTCAACGCAGACAACCTCTATGGCTTTACCAGCGGTTCAGCAGAGCGTGCGTTCAACACCGAGGAAGGAGCCTCTCAGCCCATCTACGACGCAATAATACTCAAGGAACAGACACTCTCCAGCGGTGTCACCACGGAGACAGCTGATGAGGCATTCAACAAGGTTACGGCAGAGGCAGGAGCTACCCTACCCCGTCTCGATGAGGTCGACAAACGTCTCCTGGCTGAGGCCAAGGGAACCATAGATCCACAGTTCAAGGGCTCCCATGGCAGTGCTGGCATCATTGACTCTCCAGCTAACATCACACTAAAGGAACACGACACTTTCGTGGCCCTCGATGAGGGCACCGGCAAACAGATTGAATGCACGGAATGGCCGTTCCTTGGCATGAGAGAGAACGACTGTAAAGTAAAGGACACCGACAAGGACGGGCTGCCCGATGCCTATGAGATGGAAATTGGTCTCAGTCCTAACGACGCCTCGGATGCAGGGAAACTCGCGACAAGTGGCTACAGTTATCTAGAGGAGTTTGTCAATGGCGTTGCCGACGGCACCATTAATATGAGCAAGTATACCACACGCCCGGCCGTGGAGTTGTCGATGGGCTTTGACGCCATCGTTGACAATACCCTGGCCAATGAGGATCCAGCAGCCACACCGGCACTCTTCAAGACTGTCCAGGCAGCTGTCAACGCCTCTACAGGAACTGCCACCAAGCCATATATGATTTTTATTAAGGCTGGTACATACAACGAGCATGTTACTATTGACAAACCTTACATACATGTCACCGGACAGTGCAAAAAGGATGTTGTCATCACAGATAATAAGACCGCAAAGGATGGTGGCGTCGACAAGACGGCGACAATAAATGTTACAGCCCACGACGTCGTTCTCGATAATCTTACGATAGCCAATACTGCGGGAAATGTCGGGCAGGCTCTCGCACTTTACACAAAGAACGACCGCATCGTCGTCACCCAGTGCAATATCACCGGCTATCAGGACACCTACAGGACTGGTAAGCGCGGTCAGCGTCATCTTATCCGTAAATGTAAGATAACCGGTTCCACGGACTTCATCTACAATGATGGTGATGTATTCTTCGATGCAGACACACTGAACCTCGCAGCTGCAACGAACACTGCCATCGTGGCTCCTGATCATATAGCTCCGCTCTGGGGCTATGTCTTCCGGGACGCTGTCATTACAGCCGAGGGTATCGGCAAGGCGACGACAAACCTGGGACGGCCTTGGGGCGACACACCGAAGGTGAGCTTCATAAATACCACTGTGGCCGACAACGTGACCATAAATCCGGTGGGATGGATAAATATGGGAGGACTTCCCACGCAAATGGCCGAATACAACACTCATGACAGCTATGGCTCTGCCCTTAACCTCAGCGCACGCCGCACCGTATTCTCCGCTGATGGGAAGACGTCTACCAGTAATGCTGTGCTGACAATGGCGGAAAGCTCCGCCTACACAATCGACAACGTCCTTTCGGGTGATGACTCGTGGGATGCCGACTATACTGGAGCAATACTTCCCGCTCCGGTCATCACGGTCGCTGATGGCAGCGTGTCCTGGACCAGTCAGTCGTCTCAGACGATGTGCTTTCTTGTTATAAAGAATGGCGTTGCCACTCTAACCACTGACAATCATTGTCAATGGAACGGCAAGGATAAGGTTACGGTGCAGTGCGTAAGTCCCAATGGTGTTCTAGGTCTTGCCGCATCGGTAAAGGATGCGACGGGAATTAACACTGTAGGGTACGGTGAAAAGGCCAAAGGGGACCAACAAGAGTACACACTCTCCGGTCTTCCCGTCACCAAGGACCAGAGCGGACTGCATGTCTCTAAAGGACACAAGAGAATTGTAAGATAAACCAAAGAACCCCTCTATCTCTCCCACATGGGAAGATAGAGGGGCCCTTTTTTTAGCATTATCCCTTTCTGACAGTCCCGTTTTCCGTGGTAATCATTCCGGTGGAGCGGGCCTTGCCAAGGAGGAAGAGCAGCTCCTTGCGTGAGCAGTTGACCTTCAACTGGAAAGCATGGAGAAACTTGCTCTCCGGCATCTCCTCTACCCCAGCCTCGGCAAAGACTTTCGCAATGGCATCAGAGACCTGCTTCTCATGGAAGACATACCTGTGCTTATGGTGCTTGCTTATCAATGCTATGACACCGAGCAAGACTACGACGACAATAATAATAATTGTACTGGTATTCATAGGTTGTAACAAATATGGGTTTTAGAAATATTTTCGCCCACAAATATACAACAAAAAAAATCTGTTTCCAACTATTTCGTCTGTTTTTTTATAAATTTGTTATAAAAATAGTCTTGCTTCACCACATTATTTATATTAGTATGGTCCTGAACCAGTCGCGCAGAAGGCCGTGGATACGGTTCTGGCTGTCAGCACACAATATCACCACCTGGCGTCCGTTAGGTAACTTCGGCCCAAGACACATTCCTTCGTAGTTGGCCAATGTGAAGTCATCGACGTTGAGCTGCGTGCGCCATCCGGTAACAAATTGCTTGTCCTGAAGCCCCGGTGTGATGCGGAAGATTTTGTTTGTCACCCAAGAGTCTATGCCTGTAGGAGCAACAAGAAACTCACGCTCCAGCACAAGCAGCGTGCCGTCGCCAAGAGCCAGCAGCTCTGCCACGCCAAAGGCATGATATTTGTCGCCTATGGTAACCTCCGATAGTGGGTCGTCAAGGATATAGGTGTATTCGCCCACCTCCTTAAGCTCCGGAGTGTACTGACGGATACGGACCATCTGCTCCGGGTCGCCCATCAGCGGGCCTTCATTACATGTGAATAGGCAGTCCGCCGACGGGTCATAGGTGAGACTTTCTATCTTCCGGTTCTCGACGCCAAGACGCATGTAGTCGCTGACCTGCTGACTGCGTATAGCTTTGCCGTTGAGGGCGTCAAATTCCTCTATCGTGGCGGTCTCCTCGTTGCCTATGTAAATATGGTGGCGCGAGGCATCGTAAGCTACGGCTTCCTGGTCGTCGTTGGTCTTGCCGAACTCTCTGAAACCATGGTTCTCTATGTCGGTGATGTTTCCGGCGGAGTCGATATCTATGCTGAAGTTATAATATCCTTTTGTCGTGCCGGCATCGGAGACAACGGCATATCTGTCACCGGCAAGGCGCACGAGGCCGCTGTAGTTGCCGGGAGGCACTTTCTTTGCGTCATACTGTGGACTGACATAAACGAAGTCGGAGACGTTGTCCGGACGCATTGGAGAACCTATGAGAAGGATGTAAGGCTTCGGTCCTTTCTCCGGCTGGTTGTCGTCGGGTGCGCTCACATAGGCATATATCATCACAAGAAGTATCACCAGTACCACTCCTGAGAGCAGCAAAACTATTCCTAATTTATCCTTAAGTTGTCTTTTCATTCTTTTGTTAGTACCAGTCGTCGAGATTGGCCTCTGACTTCACTTTCTGCGCTTCCTTGGCTGGAAGAGCGGTGAGAAATTTTATCCCAGTGATACGCTCTATCTGCGCCACGGAATTCACATAGTCGCCCTTAGGCCTGTTGCCGTCCTCATTGCGGTATATAAAGCCTATCGCCATCTTCTTCGACGGGCAATAGACAACCTTGAAGAAAGCCTCAGGCACGACGACATCGGCATTGCCAATGGTCTTATGACGGCCTTTGAAGAGTATAGGCCCTGCCATGATGTCGATGCATCCGAACTCCTCCGCCCATCGTCGGCACTGCATTTCCATCTCGTTCCAGTCGCCGGCGTTGAGGCCATGCACCTGCGGACACATATTTGTCATAAGAAAACTCTCCTCCTGTGCCTCCTCACTCCATTTGTTATCGCCCGACGGACACATGTGCCCACGGTCATAACCAGAGCGGGTATAGTCGTAAGTAGTCACTCCCTCGTCTTCCTGAAACTTTATTCCACCGCGTTTATACGGACCGTCGGTATGGTCGGCCGTCAGTTCCCACGCCACCCAGTTGGGGATATTGTTCTCCGGATTGAAGGAGCAGGTGTAGGCGAAACGCTTCAGGATTTTCTCCGGGGTACCCTTACTGACTTCGGGAAGGCCACAGACTGGGGTGGCGGCATCTGAGGCCTTTTCATTTTGCACCTCCTCAGCGTCATCGGCATCCTGGTCTGTAGTGGAAGAGTTCTCAGATGGCACATCTTGCAGCACTTCTTGAGCTGCACGGCTTATCACGTTACCAGCCAGCTTCTTATTACTTGAGAGCTGGCATGCTGAAAGCGAGATGACGGTTAGCAGAACGCATAAGGCGGAAGTAATATTCCTTTTCATCTTATCCTTTCTGATACTTCTCTTTAAACTGTAACTGACAGAGCCGTTTGCCGGTTTCTGTTCTGAAGATATTCTTCAGTGCCGCATCAACGGCATACTCCGGAAGGTGGTCCTCATACATGTTGACAAGGAAATCGGCCTCTACAAGAATCTGATAGTCCATGCCATCAATGTTTCTGTAGGTGTGGTGATGTCCCACAAGATAGCAGATACGGTCGATGTCGGCTGCATCCACACCGAGAGTGCTGAGCATTTCGCGTGCCGGTGCCGGCCCCAGTTCCTCCTGATAGTTCCCGTTCGACTTTCCGTATTTCTTTTCTGCCGGATGAATGCCAATGTCGTGAACCACTGCGGCCAGCTCGGTGATATATTGTGTGCGCGCATCTACGTTCTCCTGGCGTGCAATGAGTTGCGCGAAGCGATGTACTTTCATGAAATGTTGAATGCGCATAGGATCGCCCTTGTCATACTCTATCATGGCAAGGGTGAGCTTATCAACGATATTAGAAATTTCTTCCATTTCTGCTATAATTTTTTCGTTAAGCATCTTAGAGGGGGCAAAGGTACTAAAAAATCCTTAGTCCATGTCAGCGGAAATTATAAAGAATAATAAAAAACCTGGACTGCTATTTGAAAGAGCCCAGGTCAGGGGGTATGACAAGAAATGTAATGAATGAGTTGTTAATTGTGATAACTATGTCATGCGTTGTTCTTGTTCTTTATGTGCTCCTCGTATTCAGCCAGCTCGCGCTCACCGAAATGTGCAAGACCATAATGCTCGTCATGCTGGCTGAGGTCCAGTCCGACCTTCTCACTCTCTATGCTCACACGCATCGGGATGAACTTGTCGATGAGCCAATAGCCAAAGTAGCTCATCGCGAAGGTATAGACGAAGACAATGACAATTGCGAGGAGGTGATAGAGGAAGACCACGAAGCCGTCCCATGTTCCTGAGATAAGACCCTCCTGAATGAAGATACCTGTCATGACGGTACCTACGATACCACCGGTGCCATGGGTCGGGAAGACGTCCAGGGCATCGTCGATACGGCTATGAGAACGCCAGTATACAGCGATGTTACAGATGATGGCGATAACGAAAGCGATGAATATCGTCTGTCCGACGGTGACATAACCGGCTGACGGTGTACAAGCCACAAGACCGACGACGCAGCCCACGGCAGCACCCATCGCCGACGGCTTACGTCCACGCAGGCAGTCGAAGAATATCCATGTCATCATTGCTGTGGCCGATGCCGTTGTGGTGTTGAGGAACGCTTTTACAGCCTGGCCGTCAGCATGCAGTGAGCTACCCGCATTGAAGCCGAACCATCCCAGCCATAGCATTGCAGCTCCCAAAAGCACAAACGGGATATTGGCCGGTTCCTCGTTCTTAGTTGATGTCCGCCGGCGGCCAAGGAAGATTGCACCGGCCAGGGCGGCAATACCCGACGAGGCATGGACAACAATACCACCGGCAAAGTCGACGACGCCCCACCTCAGGAATAATCCGTCGGGATGCCACGTCATATGGGCCAAAGGACAATAGATGAATACGAAGAAGAATATCATAAAGAACAGATATGCCGAGAAGCGCACGCGCTCAGCGAAGGAACCCGTTATCAGTGATGGCGTGATGATGGCGAACTTCATCTGGAACAGGGCGAAAAGGGCCAAAGGTATTGTCGCTCCACCGAGAATCTTTCCCGTCGGAGTGATATATGTTGAAGCACCGACATGGTTGAACATCAGGAAACTCATCGGATCACCGATGACACCGCCTATGTCGTCGCCGAAAGCAAGGCTGAAGCCGAATGCTACCCACAGCACGGTGATGATACCCATGGCGATAAAACTCTGAAGCATCGTGGAGATGACATTTCTTGCGCCGACCATACCACCGTAGAAGAATGAAAGTCCCGGTGTCATCATCAGCACGAAGATGGTCGCTGTAATCATCCACGCCACATCAGCTTTGTCAATTTTAGAGAAATCACAAACGAATGATGGTTCAGGAGCAAACAGTCCCGCGATGGTGATAATAACCATCAACGACATCAGGACTATCCATTTCTTTTTGATCTTAAGTTTCATTTTTATTTCTTTTTGGCGTTTATAAATACAATGTGTTCTCAAATTCGTTGCAAAGGTAGCAATAATTAATTAAAATGTACTATAAAATGCAAATTTAGTAAATTAATCTATCGCGTAATAATCAAATTGTAAGGTTATGAGGGCTGATACCTTACAGTATGTAGCATTAATTGGTTACTTTTCTTTCTTTCAGTAAGTTTATTGGAAAATTTAGTTTTACCTCTTAAAGAAAGAAAAAGTCTTTCATTTCTTTTAACCTCCTAATTCTTTGTCATGCTAAATAAAAGCAGTACTTTTGCATTTCGTGAATTTCTACCAGTGCCTTATTTCTGACGGCATCATACAAGGGGATATTCTAAGAGATATATAACTGTTTTTCTGATGAACGCAAATCAAATAAATATCAATGAGCGACGGACGGCATTTGTTGTTGTCTTCACTTTCATCGTAATGCTGGCAGAGCTGACAGTGGGCATGCTTTCCCACTCCATGGCGCTGACGGCCGACGGTGTCCACATGGGCTCTCATGTACTGGTCCTTGGATTGAACTGGGGCGCATACATCCTCGTGCGCCGTCTGCAGAAGAAAGGCAACGAACGCTACGACGGCGACAAGATCCTCTCGCTGAGTGCCTGGACGAGTGGTATCTTCCTTTTGCTCATGGCCGTATTTATAATCATTGAGTCCGCCGAGCGCGTCTCAGGTCAGCATCATGACATAGCGACGACACAAGCGATGGTCGTAGCTGTGATAGGACTTGTCGCAAACCTCATCTGTGCCTCGGCACTCCACGGGCATCATCAGGACCTCAACAGTCATGCGGCCTACCTTCATATAGTCTCCGACGTGCTCACGGAGATAGGGGTCATTATCGGACTTTTATGCGCAAAGCTATGGAACGTTACATTCATCGACACCATCGTAGCCTTCATAGCCGCACTTATCGTCATACGATGGGCCATAAACCTCCTGAAGACCACAGGTAAGTCACTGATAGATAAGTGTGAAGCCGACAAGTAATATAGGGCATTCAATCTGTTATACTCATTTTAGGATAACATCTTGGATACTTATACTCCATAATACTGCCGTTTTCTATAAACTGCAAATTTACCAATTTATTTCCAATTTTTCATCTTATCATCAGCACTTTATTTATTACTATATCATAAAGGACAATAATGCGAAATAATCTTCGTACCTTTGCATTTCATTTATACGAATGAACATCAACCAATAAGAAAAGTAATGAAGAAATATCTGAGCCACTATCGCGCACTTGTGTCCTTGGGCACGCCACTGGTCATCGGTCAGATTGGTGTTGTCTTGCAGAATTTTGCCGACACGCTGATGATAGGTCATCATACGACTGTGGAACTTGCGGCGGCATCGCTCGTAAGCAACATATTTATATTAGGACTCCTCATGGCCATGGGATTTGCGCTCTGTCTGACGCCTCTCATCGGAAAAGCCCACGGACAGGGCGACGTGGAGAGCATCGGCATGACGGTGAGAAACGGAATAGTTGTGAACACCATGGCGGCAATAGTCCTCATGACGGCTTACACAGTGCTTTATTTCTTCCTCGACAAACTCGGACAGCCTGCGGAACTGCTGCCCTATGTACGGCCATATTACATCATTAACCTTGTCTCCATTCCTTTTGTCTGCTGGGTCAACGCCCTTAAGCAGCTCTTCGACGCCACCACCGACACGAAGACACCGATGTGGGTACTGCTCGGGGGTAACGCGCTGAACATCGTCGGAAACTGGATACTCATCTATGGTCACTGCGGTATGCCGGAGATGGGCATAACCGGAGCGGGACTGTCCACGCTGACAGCACGTGTAGTGATGTTCGTTGCAATAGTCCTCTGCTTTGCCTTCTCCAACCGCCATAGCGCTGAGCGAAAGGCTTTCGGTAAGAGTCGTGTGAGCAAAGACGGCATACGGTCGCTCATAACCCTCGGTGCACCGATAAGTCTGCAGATGGGTATGGAGAGTGGAGCATGGTCGCTTTGTAGCATCATCGTAGGGTGGATAGGCACCAACGCGTTGGCAGGACATCAGATAATGCTCACCATCAGTCAGCTGTTCTTTCAGTTCTACTATGCTCTCGCCTCGGCGGTAGCCATTCGTGTCAGCCTCTTCCACGGACAACACGATTATATTGCGATACGGCGGACGGCATGGGCCGGTTGTCATCTCAACTTTATGATAGCCATCCTAGTCTCGATACCCGTTATCATCTTCCGAGAGCAGATGGGATTTCTCTTCACATCATCTCCACAGGTCGCCGCTGAGGTCGCCGGAGCTATCGTCCCATTAATCGTCTATCAGTTCAGCGACGGACTGCAATGCACGTTCAGCAACGCTATGCGTGGACTGGCCTACGTGCGTCCGACGATGCTCGTTGCCTTCATCTCCTATTTCGTGGTGTCCCTGCCCGTGGCCTATGTCTTGGGCATCACGCTCCATGGGGGGCTCGTGGGTGTGTGGTTCTCCTTCCCCTTTGGCCTGACCATAGCCGGCGCACTATATTATCATTATTATCACCGTAGGCTATTGCAACTGGAGAAAGCCAAAGAGTAACTTGTCATTACACATTATATATATAACGGAACAAACTTATGACATTAGAACAGATTTTGGAGCACCGCCGTGCGGTGCGCAAGTACGATGAAGGCATGGAGTTAGACCCGGAGAAGGTCAAAGAGTGCATCAGGTTGGCCACGTTGGCTCCGACAAGTTCTAACATGCAGCTGTGGGAGGCCTATCACGTCACTGACCCGGAGAAGCTTAGGCTCATGGCTGAGGCATGCCTTGGACAGGGCAGTGTGCGCAGCTGTAAGCAGATGGTGGTTTTCGTGACACGCCAGGATAAATGGAAACAACATGCCGAGGCGGTCCTAGAGGCCAATATTGCAGAGATAGAGAGGAACAGTCCTCAGGAGCGTAAAGCTCACAGAATAGAACTGCAGAAGAAGTACTACGCCAAGCTCATGCCCTTGTCATACAAACGCTGCTTCGGACTGCTCGGACTCCTGAGGAAAGTCTTTGCGCAGACCGTAGGGCTCTTTCGTCCCATACCGCGACAGGTGACCGAAGGTGATATGCGGACGGTGGTCCACAAGAGCTGTGCTCTCGCAGTACAGACGTTTATGCTCGCAATGAGTGAGCTGGGATATGACACCTGTCCCTTGGAGGGCTTCGACAGCTTAAGGGTAAAGCACGCCCTCGGCTTGCCACACGACTGTGGGATAAACATGGTGATAACCTGCGGCGTGCGCACTGACGGCGGTGTCAGAGGAGAACGTTTCCGTTTGCCTCTCACCGAGTTCTATCATCGCGTCTGAGATATATTGAGCCAGTCGTCGAAGCCCTTGTTCTGGAAGACATCCCATCCCACGGACCGTTGGGCTGACATGCAGTTCTCTTCAAGGTCGTCGATGAACAAGGTCTCCTCAGCTTTCACCCCCGTCCGGCTGACTACCTCACGGTATATCTCCGGACTGGGCTTTTCCATGTGCAGGCGCTGGGAGAGAAAGACCATATCGAAATAGTCATCAATGCCATAGCTTTTGTAAGGGAACAGCTTGCTGACGCAATAGTCCCAGTGTATGTCAAGGGTATTACTGAGCAGGTAGACCTTCTTTCCACGGCTTCGCAACTGCAGGAGTTTCTCCTTCTTTCTGTCAGGAATGTCGACCAGCATCTTGTTGGCGGCATCCTTTATCTGCTCGTCGCTAAGGGGTAGTCCGGAAAGCTTCCTCGTATTCTCACAAAACTCTTCTGTGCTGATGAGCCCAAGGCAAAGACTGTGCATTAGCTCGTGACTCTCTGGATGGGTCTTTGAGTCCAGAAACTGCCCAAGACCGAGGGCACCAAAGGCCTTCATGCACCCGTCAGTGTCCAGTTTTACAAGTACATTGCCCAAATCGAAGATAATATTCTTGTATTCTTTTTCCATATCCTATTCTTTTCAGTCGCCAAAGATAGAAATAATACTTCTTTTACACTTTTTCTAACATATCAGCAGCTTACTTGCTATAAGTTATCTTTTTCCGACTGAGTACATAGGCGAAGTACCGGAGTAATTCACGGTTAGTACTGCGGTAATTCATGTGAAATACTGTAGTAATTCGGCCGAAGTACTGATGCGGAAAAGCCATGCCTTAGTCGCCATACCAGTTGATTCGTTCCTCAAAACCATCGAAGTCGATATCTTCGGGTGCTCCGATTTGCTTGAGTACACTACGTATGAACGCTTGCTCAGAGGGTGACATAGGCGTATCTCCACGCCTGCGCATGAAATAAGGATTACGGCCGAAGCGGGCGATGCATGCCGACATGAATTGTTTGTATTGGTCCGGGTACAAGCGACGTTGGAAGTTTGTGAAGCCGAGGGCGTAGCGTTGTGGCTGGTCGTCGCAGTAGAAGGGACAGTGGCCGTCGGAAGTGGTAAGGTCAGGATTGAGTACGACATACCGCTGCACGCTGCTCTTACGGTTGTCCCATACCCATGCGCGGAGACAGTGTTCGCGTTGGGGACAGTTGTTGGTCAGGCAAGCCTCGTAATTATGGGGTATTGCTGTCGCATTATTGTTCATAGAATGATGGAATTTATAAGGCAGTTTTTACGCGGAAGCTCTGAGGACGCGAGTCTGCCTCTACGTCTGTGGGGCTCCTATTTCAAAAAATAGAGATATCCTGCTTCAGTTCCTGGGGTCAGATGCAAGTATCTCGCATAGGTCCCTTTGTAACACATGAGCGTCGAGGACCGACATGTCGGAATCCATTATCGCGAAGCAAAGCTGATGACCGTTGGCAGCCTCGGCGTAACCGGCAAGGGAACTGATACCGTAAGGATGCGAGAGCGTGCCTGTCTTAGCGTGAATCTTTCCACGTGTGGTCTGCGGCCATCGTCTCAGCGTGCCGTCCTCTCCAGAAACGGCAAGGAAGCGCTGGAGCATCCTGTAGATATCTTTATGCGCATAGCCATAGCGGAGAATCTCACAGAGAAAATACGGCGTCAGCTTATCCTGTGTGCAGAGGCCGCATCCGTCATGAATGACGATACCTTTCTCCTTCGACTTCAGCTCCTCGTGAACGAATTTCCACAAATAATCTATTCCCGCCTTGGCCATGTTGGCATCGGAGGGTCTAAATGTGTGGCCAATGGTATAGAGAAGCGACGTGGCCTGAGTGTTGGCGCTGTTCTTCCACATTCGCTCTATGACGAGGTTGATATTCCTCTGCTGACAGAGAATGGCATGAGAGCCTTTCGGCACACGCCCCATTACCACCTGATCTTTTCTCACCACTATGCCCTGCTGCCGTAATGCCTGGAGAACGGTCTGCGTCATGAAGGCATCACCGCGGAAGAACACCGAATACTTCGACAGGGTGAGGTCGTAGGGATACCAGTGCTCCTCAGCTTTTATCGGCTCATGCATCAGCATGTCGACATAGAACTTTCCAGTCAGATGTCTTATTCCCTTACCCTTGAAAGCCCTGAACATCGTTTTCACATTCTCGGCATACATCTGAGGGTCGAGGTCGCCACGAAAGGCGAGGTCGCCGACAAGCGTGTCGCCAGACATCTTTCCGTTCATATAAAGATACGACTTATAAAGATAGCTGGTGCCGAGATAATGTAGTCCTCCTACCCCACTTAAGAGCTTCATGCACGACGCCGACGGCTGAGGCATATGCTCGTTATCGGCATAGAGGGGCTTGTCGGCAGTGAGGTCGTAGACGTAGAGACCGAAAGCACCCTTGCAGCGGGGCTTGGTGGCAAACTTCCGTATCTTGCTCTGTAAGGCAGTGTCGACTGGAATGTTGTTCTGTGGCTGCTGTTGTCCTGACGTGTTCTGGCCGACTTTCTTTCCGCAACCGCCAAAACAGATTAATGCCGTTGCAAAGAGAAAGCCGAGAGCGGTGTTCCGCACAGTTTTATTCATTATTTCGTTTGTATTTTATACGTTGTGTGATATTATTCTTAAAACAAATGCAAACTTACACATAATTTTTTAATTTCCCGATATAACTCCTGAACTATTAAGCCTCCTAAATCTTGATTTACATTTATTAATAAGCAATAAAATGCTGATGCATGCGTTATATGATAGTATGAAGAAAATATACCGACTATATATAGCGCTTTGTCTGATGCTGTTCACAATGGCGGCATCAGCACAGACTTTCATCCTACAGGGCAGGGTGTCCGATAAGGACGGTCATCCCATAGAGCTTGCCAGTGTCTCTGTATTGTCGCAAGGGAAGCTCGTCATGACCAATCTGCATGGTGAGTTTCACATGGACCTGCACACCGCCGACTCCGTGAAGGTCGTCTTTGCCATGGTGGGCTATAAGACCAAGACCCGCATACTGCGTCGTCCAAGAGGGAAACAGACACTGCAGGTGCAGCTCTACGACGACAATCAACTCGGAGAGGTCGTGGTAGAGGGACAGACACCACAGCATGGTACCACACGCCAGCTTGATGTCAAAGACATGAAAACAGCACCGTCGGTGACGGGAAATGCTGTCGAGGAGATGATACAGAGTCAAGCAGGTGTTTCCACACATTCCGAACTGTCGAGTCAGTATAACGTCCGTGGAGGCTCCTTCGACGAGAACTCTGTATATATAAATAATGTGGAAGTGTACCGTCCGTTCCTTGTGCGCAGCGGACAGCAGGAAGGATTGAGCATTATAAACCCCGACATGGTCGACAAGGTGGGCTTCTCAACCGGTGGCTACGAGGCCAAATACGGCGACAAGATGAGTTCGGCACTCGACATAACATACAAACGGCCGAAAAAAACAGAAGGAAACATCGCCGCTTCACTGCTGGGAGCCAGCGGTTACTTCGGTCTGGCTACGAAGAAGCTGACCTGGACCAACGGACTTAGATATAAAACCAACCGCTATCTCCTCGGCTCACTGGAAACAAGGGGTGAATACAACCCGAATTTCCTCGATTATCAGACCTACCTCAGTTGGCAACCTTCAAGCAAATGGCAGGTGGATTTTATAGGAAATATCTCGGAGAACCATTACAACTTCCAGCCTGAAGACCGTGAGACACGCTTCGGAACACTGGAGAACGTGAAGAGCTTCCGTGTCTACTTCGACGGAAAGGAGAAAGACCTTTTCCGCACTTATTTCGGTACCGTAGGCATCACGCGGAAGTTAGGCAATGGCAAGACCACCCTTTCCCTGCTCGCCTCGGCGTTCTCCACAAAAGAGCAGGTACGCTACGATATACAAGGACAGTACTGGCTGACACAAACAGAGACGTCAGAGAACCTTGGAGTGGGTACCTATATGCAGCACTCCCGCGACTATCTCAACGCCAACGTGAAGAGCGTGAAGCTTATGATGAGGCACCGCACAGAGAAACACAATGTGGAAGGCGGCATCACATACAGAATAGAGAGAATTCGTGAGAACTCCGCGGAGTATGAATACCGCGACTCTGCTGGATATAGTGTACCGCATACTGGCCAGGACCTGTATATGATCTACTCTCTCAGGGCACACAACAGACTCAACGGCAACCGCGTGGAAACATACCTACAGGACAACTGGCACTTCAAGGGCTCTCAGGACTCTGTGCCTACGCTCTATACGCTGAACTATGGTGTCCGCTTCTCTCACTGGAACTTCAACGGCGAGAGCCTCTTCTCACCACGGGTTTCGCTGTCCATCACACCGCATTTCAACCGGAACGTCACATTCCGAATTGCCACGGGGATGTACTATCAGGCGCCTTTCTACAAAGAGCTCCGAGACACGTCGACTGTCAACGGCATCACCTACGCCACGCTGAACAAGAAGATAAAATCGCAGCGCTCCATTCACGCCATAGCATCCATGGACTATCGCTTCGAGATGATGAACCGCCCGTTTAAGTTCACCGCAGAGCTCTATTACAAAGCCCTCTCGCGCCTTATCCCCTACTCGGTCAACAATGTTCAGGTGGTGTATTATGGCGACAACGAGGCCAACGGTCATGCTATGGGACTCGACCTGAAACTTTTCGGTGAGTTTGTGCCGGGAAGCGACTCGTGGCTCACCCTCTCGCTCATGGACACTAAGATGAAGCTGAACGGAAAGACTATTCCCCTGCCTACCGACCAGCGCTTTGCAGTGAACCTCTTCTTCACCGATTATTTCCCTGGCACCACACAGTGGAAGATGAACCTCAAGCTGGCCTATGCCGACGGACTGCCCTTCTCGGCACCACACAGAGAACTGGAGGATGCGTCGTTCCGGGCCCCGGCATACAAGCGTGTCGACATTGGAATGAGCTACCGGCTCTACGACAATAGCGACAGGACAAAGCGGAGTATTTTTAGGAATGTATGGCTCGGCATCGACTGCCTGAACCTCTTCGGGATCAGTAACGTCAACTCCTACTACTGGGTTACAGATGTTACCGGACAGCAGTATGCCGTCCCCAACTACCTTACAGGCCGGCAAATAAACGGACGTATATTAGTGGAGTTCTAAGGGGAATACAAGGAAAAATAATAACAGACGACAGAACCCAATGTAGGGCAGGAATATCCTACATTGGGTTCTGTACATATTGGTCTTACAGCTCAGGCTTAATGCTCTCCACCCAAGCGCTGATGCGGCCGTCTATCTCATCCTCGCTCTCGGAGCTGTCGATGGCTAGACCGACGAACTTTCCGTCAACCACTGACTCGGAGTCGTCATAGGTATAGGTGCTGGCATCGACCTGTCCGATAAGCTTTGCGCCACTTTCCTTCACTGCGTCATAGAGAGATGCCATACCACCGCAGAACGTGTCGCTATAGCCACTGGCATCACCACAGCCGAAGAGGGCTATAGTCTTGCCTTTGAGGTCAGCGCTCTTGAGCATGTCGACACCATCGAACCAGTCGTCCTGAAGCTCACCGGAACCCCATGTGGAGGTGCCTAGGAGAAGATTGTCGTACTCCGCCAGTATGTCTGCATCTACGTCAGCGACATTCTTCACATCACTTACTCCCAACTTCTGAGCTATCGTTTCAGCATATTCCTGACAGTTCCCTGTGGTGGAACCATAAATAACTATTGTCTTTTTCATATTTTTTTTGTTTTATCAATTTTAAAAATACGGTGATAACATATGTTGCCGACCGCTGTCCGGGACTGGCAACAATTGTGTCTTATGCGGTCTCTTGCTCCATGCGGAGGAAGCCAGGGAAAATGAGGTTGTTCTCAAGAGAGATGTGCTCCTTGAGGTCGAGGAAGAACTGGCGCAGCTGCTGGTTCATAAGCTTGTAGGAGGCACAGCCGTCCTCGGGAGTGGTGAAGTTGTTCGTCAGCTCGGTGATATGCTGCCATGCCTCTCCAGTGGTGTCGTGCTCCAGCATCATCTGACGGATAGGATAGGCGATGGAACCGCAGTGGAACGGTGCGGGTTCTCGACCTTCAAGACTGGCGTCAAACATCTCGTAAAGCTGGGGGAAGAGTACGTTCTCCTCCTTGGCGAAATGGCTGTCGAGTTCCTCGAATGACGCTGCGACGGCATCCCTGACATCGAGCAGCTCCGGATGATGCGCGCCGTGAACCTTAGCCACTTTCTCTACTAACTGCATAAGCTCCTGATGATGGAGGTGGAAGTTGCGGTGGTGCTTCTTCAGTACATAGTCTAGAAGGAGGTCCAGAGACCAGTTGGCGAAGTCGGGTGCACCACCCTGCACATCTTTACTATCGAGCTGTGCCAGTACGTCATCGGCATTTAGACCCTGCTTCTCGCAGGCTGTCTCCAGAGTGTCGGAGCCGTGGCAGCAGTAGTCGATGCCCAGACGCTCTAGGGTTTTTGCACGGTTGAAATCCTCGGCTACCATAGAGCCGACAGTCATGTCTTTTGTCAATTTGCTATCCATAATAGTATCTTTTAGTTGTTTATCAATGTTATGTTGAGCCGCTATCTTTCTCCGGCTTCACCCATAACACTGCAAAAAGAATACCATTGCCAATTTTCATGCTAAAATAAAGGTGTCGGGTAACATATGTTATCCAGTCTACGCCATAAAGTCAAAATGAATATCTTTCGCAGAGAAATTGCCGATGTGCAAGACTGGCTGAAGTAATACGCTTTAGACATTACTTTAAAGTTGCTACGTAATATTGCAGAATTCTTGCCAACCTAGTCGGCGTATTATTTCTTAGCCTTGTTGTTTCTTGCCTCAGAAGGGCTCATACCCATAAATTTCTTATAGACGCGGGAGAAATATTTTGGGTCGTTGAAGCCGGTGCGGCACGCTACTTCTGATATTGTCAGCTCGGTTTGCGTTAGCAGTTCGGTGGCTGCTTGGATGCGGACGCGACTTATCAATTCTACCGGCACCGTGTCAAAGATACGTTTCACCTTGGATAAAAGTGCGCTCTTCGACATACACATGTCCTTGGCCAGTTGTTCAGGGTTATATTCAGAGTCGCCGATATGGTCTTTTATCAGCTTTAAGACTTTATTTCTGAAAGCCTCTTCCACCACATCCTTTGTGGGAATATTGTCAAGGATGGGCTTTAGAGCGCTCGCCGTTTCTGCGACTTCCTTGGTTTTAGGGGCTTTCCGGCCCATGAAAAACATTGTACCGCTGACGATTAATGCAAGGATGATTATGATGGCTGCTGTAGTGTGACCTCCGGACTTCACATGTACCGTAAGGGTCCTCCTGCTGCCGCTCCAAATGCCATCGCCGTTTGTGGCTCGGACTTCTATCTTGGAATAGCCTGATGGAAGGTTCTGGAACTCGATTAGTGGGTTGGCGGTATACTTCCATGTGGTATCTCTGTCGGCTATGCGGTAAGCGTACAGAACTTGAGCCTCACGGTTGTAGTCTAATACCGAACAATAAAGCTTCAGCGAGTTTACTCCCCTTGGCAGCGACAATGTGTCGGCTATGGTCTGGGCAGTGTCCTTATCGTTGTATGTATATTGGGCTTCAAGGTATATCGGATGGCGTGATGTATTCGACATTATACTGTCGGCGTAGAACCACATCAGTCCTGTGCGGGTGCCCTTTACCATTCTGCCGTCGGGAAGCTGCAGACTGTTGCCGATGCTCATGGCTGGCCATGACGCCGTCTCCTCACCGGAGTAGTTGGCGATGGTCACGATACGTGCGTTGTATTGCTTGGGACTGCTCCCGTTGGTGTCGTATTCCACACGGAACAGTGTGTTGTCGCAGAAGCCCCATATATTGTTGTTTTTGTCTTCGGTGAGGGCGTAGACAACGTTCGAAGGCATATTGTCTGCTTCCTTAGATAGGGTACGGTAATTGGAGAAACGTCTGATGTCGGACAATTGAGTGGAGACGAGCAGTCCGTCTCCCGACGTGCCGGCATATAAATATCCCCTGCGGTCGCTCTGAAGACATTGCACGGAGTAGGGTCCTTTTTCGCCGCTGTCGTTTGGGGTTATTAACATGCAGACGCCGACTCTCCCTTTCTGCCAGGACGAGGGCTTCAGGTAGTAGAGGCCGTCGTCAGACCCCACCAACCATTCGTCGCTATATAACGGCAGGAAGCATCTGAACCTATTGGATAATGGAGACTTGCCAATTGCTTTTGACATGGTGCTGATATTCTGTATGTTGTCAGAAGAAACTGGCGATGTGTCTTGGACGAAGCCAAGGCCAGTATCAAGGCTTGCAGTCCAAATGCGGCCCTGCTGGTCGGGGCATGTGGCATAGACATTGTCCAAGGCGTGCTCTCCGTTGCTCCCCTTGCCGTCAGCGCGAAGCTGGGAAATGGAAAATCCGTTTAGCGTATTGGTGGCACGACGTTGCATCCGAATCAAACCCTTGCGGCGTGCAGACAGCCACATAACGCCGTCGCGGTCCTCCATGATATTCATCACTGTCATGTCGCAATGCACCTTGCTCGTTGACCACGCACCAGTTTCGGTGAGGTATGCCATTGGCCTGAAGTTGTTGTCGAGAATGCATACGCTGCCTTCACGTGTGGTCATCCACAACTCACCTTCTCTGCTGCGATAAAGACACAATACCTCTTCGCCATAGTTGACGAAATGAAAGGGATATTCCTGCTCACGCAGTTGCCACAGTCCGTTGCTGCTGCCTATCCACAGATTGCCGTCGCGGTCGGTGAGACTGCAGAGAATGCGGTCCTCAGCATTGATGATGATACCTTCCTTCGATGCTATTTCGTTTGCCATGTGCTCGAAGGGAGTGGCGGGCTTCCAACGGTATCCGGGAGTAGGTCTTCTGACGGTGGAATCCTTATGAAGCACGAAGCGCTGACCGTCATAACTGTAAAGACCTCCATAGGTAGTAATCCATATCATGCCGGTTCTGTCTTGCCGCAGACCGTAGACATGTTCATTGAGGCTGCCGTGGTTGCGGTCATAATGACGTATCCATGGACTCCTCCACGATGTGGCTATAAGCAGGGCAAGTAGTAGCAGAAAACGAATATATCTTTCTTGGTTCATAAGGAATTGTCTTTTCATTGCAAAAATAATAATTATCGTAACTACTCAGCACCCCTGTATACATGAGCAGTCATCTCACTGTCGTACGACAGCAAGAATCGCTTTGAATTTAGAATTTCCATTCTTCATGGCAG
>ONDK01000038.1 GCA_900316565.1 uncultured Prevotella sp.
GTACTTGTCTTTGCTTGCCATATTCATAATAATTTGTGCGCGCAAAGGTACAGACTTTTAAGCGAGGCTGAAATACGGTAATGCCGAGACGCTTACTTTGATTTAGGGGTTTATACCCTATCTTTAACGACCACAAATTTACTAACTAATTGATTATCAGTACTAATTAATTTAGCTAAAAATCATTAAATATCATCCTATCAGCCTCATAATCTGGAGGCCATAGGTTCAAGCCCTATCTGGTCCACATTGAAAATCAGCGACTTAGAGACTTCTCTAAGCCGCTGATTTGCTTTCTGGAAAATGTAAATCCGTCTGCTATATATGACATTATAGCGACTTTTAGGCAACAGCTCTGTAGCACTGATTTGCTGGTTGTGGCACATTGCACGATGTAACCTTTACTTTTACAACATTGCAAATCAACGTCCGTAAACAACGAAATTATTATAAAAGAAAAGAGATATCTTTCAATTCTCATAAAAAAGTAGTAATTTTGTCGGCAACAAAACATAATTATTATGGAAGAAGCTATAAAACAGATAGGCGAACGGCTTAAAGGACTTCGCGAATCGCTGGGGCTCACACCGGAAGAGGTGGCAGAGGCCGGTGGCATAACGAAGGAGAAGTACGAACTGATGGAGAGCGGAGAGACAGAGCTCTCGGTCAGTACTCTGCAGAAGATAGCAAAAGCCTACAACGTAGAACTCGACGCGCTGATGTTCGGAGAAGAACCCCACATGAGCAGTTATTTCCTCACACGCTGTGGGAAAGGTCTCAGCGTGGAACGCCGCAAGGCATACAAATACCAGAGTCTGGCAAGCGGGTTCCGCGGAAGGAAAGCCGACCCGTTCATCGTTAAGGTGGACCCGAAACCCGACGAAACCTTCCTTGAGAAGAACTCACACCCCGGCCAGGAGTTCGACATGGTGCTTGGCGGACGCATGGAGCTGACCATCGGTCAGAAGGTGCTCACCCTCGACAAGGGCGACAGTATCATCTTCGACTCCACGCAGCCTCACTGCATGCGTGCCCTCGACGGTAAGACCGTCACCTTCCTGGCAATAATCTTCTGAATTGTCTTCTCACCAAAATGGGAAGAAGGAAGTATGAAGACAGCAAAAACAGACAAAAAGCTAAAATAAACTAAGATGACCTGATATCCGCTCTCATGCGGCGGACAATCAGACTAATTGTCCCTTCCCAGGGACTAGGGCAAAGCCTTATGATAGAAAGATTTTTAACTCAGACAACATTCACCTCGGAGGAGGATTTTAAGAATAACCTTCACTTTAAGATACCGGAGAATTTCAACTTCGCCTACGACGTCATGGACGAATGGGCAAAGGAGACTCCCGACAAGGTATGCCTGCTCTGGACTAGTGAGCGGGGCGAGGAAGTAAGGACTACATATAAGGAATTTAAGGAGCAGACCGACCGCACGGCGGCCTACTTCCAGAGTCTTGGCATCGGCCACGGCGATAAAGTGATGCTGATACTCAAACGCCACTACCAGTGGTGGCTGTCAATGATGGGTCTGTGCAAGATAGGAGCAATAGCCATTCCCGCCACCCACATGCTGACAACAAAAGACATCGAGTACCGTAACCAGCGTGCTTCGGTGAAGGCGATTATCTGTGCCAACGACGAATACGTCACCACACAGATCACCAAGGCCATGCCCACGAGTCCGACGGTAAAGGTTCTCGTGGCAGTGAACTCGATGGCACAGGTCGGGAAGCATCCTATCCCGGAGGGGTTCCACGACTGGCACAGCGAATGGCCACAGGCTCCAGAGTTCCATCGTCCACAGTTCGTCAATGAGAACAGCGATACGATGCTGATGTACTTCACCAGTGGCACCAGCGGTGAGCCCAAGATGGTGGCCCACGACTTCCTTTATGCTCTCGGACACCTCACAACAGGTGTCTACTGGCATAACCTCGGACCGGACAGCATACACCTTACCGTGGCCGACACGGGATGGGGCAAGGCCGTATGGGGCAAACTCTACGGACAGTGGTTCGCAGGAGCAACCGTCTTTGTCTTCGACCACGAGAAGTTCACGGCGGAGAAAATCATGCGCGTAATGGAGAAGTACCACGTTACATCTTTCTGTGCGCCACCGACCATCTACCGGTTTATGATACAGGAGGACTTCTCGAAGTACGACCTCAGTGCACTGAAATACTGCACCACCGCCGGAGAGGCCTTGGAGCCTGCCGTCTATGAGAAGTTCTACGAGCTCACCGGACTGAAGATGCACGAGGGTTTCGGACAGACCGAGACGACGATGACCCTCGGCACCTTCCCATGGATAGAGCCGAAGCCGGGAAGCATGGGCAAGCCTAACCCGCAATACGACATCCATCTGCTCAAAGCCGACGGCACGGAATGTGAGGATGGTGAGAAAGGCGAGATATGCGTCGACACCCGCAACGGCAAGCCTATAGGCCTGTTCAAGGGCTATTACCGCGACGACGAGCTGACGAAGAAGGCCTGGCACGACGGTTTCTATCACTCCGGCGACCTGGCATGGCGTGACGAAGACGGCTACTACTGGTTTGTGGGACGTGCCGACGACGTCATCAAGAGCTCCGGCTACCGCATAGGGCCGTTCGAGGTGGAGAGTGCCCTGATGACTCATCCTGCCGTGGTGGAATGTGCCGTAACCGGTGTCCCCGATCCTATACGCGGCATGATAGTCAAAGCCACCGTTGTCCTGTCGAAGGACTACAAGGACAAAGCCGGCGACGCACTGGTCAAGGAGCTGCAGGAGCATGTGAAGCATGAGACGGCCCCGTACAAATACCCGCGCCGCATAGAGTTTGTCGACGAGCTCCCGAAAACCATCTCCGGCAAGATAAGACGTGTGGAGATAAGGGAACACGACATGCATAAGCAATGACGACCGTCGCTATTCCCGGCAGTCCGGTGCCAACAGGACAACATCCTCATGGCAGAAGACATGCCGGGAGTAGACGAATATAAAGAGAATTAAGTAACCAAACACTCTCCTCAACGGGAGAATTGAGAGAAAAGGAAATGAAGAGAATTGTAGTAAAGATTGGAAGCAACGTGCTGACACGCACCGACGGAAAGCTTGATATAACGCGCATGTCGGCAATCGTCGACCAGACTGTCTGGCTCAGAGACCACGGCTATGAGGTTATCCTCGTGTCGTCAGGTTCCATGGCAGCCGGAAGGGACGAGCTGTCAGTGGCCCATAAACTGGACAGTGTATCACAACGGCAGCTTTTCTCTGCCCTCGGACAGGTGAAGCTCGTAGGCCTTTACTACGACCTCTTCCGCGAATACAGCATCCACATCGGACAGGTGCTAACGATGAAGGAGAGCTTCTCCACACGAGGTGAGTATCTCAACCAAAGGGCCTGCATGAATGTGATGCTTGAGAACGGTGTCGTTCCTATCGTCAACGAGAACGACACGACGAGTGTCACGGAGCTGATGTTCACTGATAACGATGAGCTTGCAGGACTCGTGGCATCGATGATGGACGCCGACACGCTGGTCATCCTCACCAATGTCGACGGTATCTTCAACGGAAACCCGGCCGACAAGAACACGCGTGTCATCCCGATGGTCAACTACGACCGCGACCTCAGCGAATATATCCAGGCCAGCAAGAGTCACTTCGGCCGCGGCGGAATGATGACCAAGGCCAACATAGCACGTAAGGTTGCCGACGAAGGCATAAAGGTTATCATCGCCAACGGCCAGACTGACAACATCCTCCAGCAGCTTGCCGAAAGACCTCAGCAGACGATGCACACGGAGTTCCGTCCCAATCCCAACCCGACGACACAGGTCAAGAAATGGATTGCACACAGCGAGAGCTTCGCAAAGGGTGTTGTGCACATCAACGAGAAAGCACGTACTGCTCTGGAGAGCGACAAGGCGACGTCGCTGTTGCTCGTCGGCGTGACATCCATCGAAGGCGACTTCGAGGAAGGCGACATAGTGAATGTCGTAGATCCGTCAGGCACAATCATAGCCATCGGCCGCAGCGGCTATTCTTCCGAGGAGGCCAAGAAGAATATCGGCGTACACGACATCAAGCCGCTCATTCACTACGACTATCTGTACATGGAATAAGTCATCGGGAATTGTCGGCAACGGCATCTTCCGATAACGGTGAGCGCACAGATGCGCAGTCTGTGCCTTACATTATCATATATAAGTCATAAAAGATATATTTTTATCATGGCCCTGGAAAATACATTCAAGAAAGTTAAGGAAGCATCGAAGACCCTCGCACTCATCACTGATGACAAGCGGAACAAGATACTCAACGCCGTGGCTGATGCCATAGAGGAAAACAAGGACAGCATTCTCGCAGCCAACAAAAGCGACCTCGACAAGGCTGGCAAGGACTATGCGTTCTATGACCGTCTGCTGCTCACGCCGGAGAGACTCGACGGCATAGCAGCGGATATGAGACATGTGGCCACGCTCCCGTCGCCATTAGGTAAAGTACTGAAGGACAAGACCCTCGACAACGGACTGCACCTGAAGCGTGTCAGCGTGCCGTTCGGCGTCATCGGAATGATTTTCGAGGCCAGGCCAAACGTTACGTTCGACGTCTTCTCCCTATGCTTCAAGAGTGGCAACGCCGCCCTTCTGAAAGGCGGAAAAGAAGCTGACGGCACCAACCGCGCAGAGGTGGAACTCATACACAACGTTCTGAAGGCCAACGGCGTCGACCCGTCGGTAGTAGAACTTCTGCCTGCGACCCACGAGGCCACGGGAGCATTACTGACTGCCGTGGGATATGTAGACCTTTGCATTCCTCGCGGAAGCAAAAGGCTTATATCCTTCGTCCGCGACACAGCCAAGGTGCCGGTTATAGAGACCGGTGCCGGTGTCGTCCACTGTTATTTCGATAAGACAGGAGACCTGGCGAAAGGTCAGCGTATTGTAGACAACGCCAAGACACGCCGTTGCACGGTGTGCAATGCCCTCGACTGTCTGCTCATCAACGTCAACAGGCTAAAGGACTTACCACAGCTGGTGGCTCCTCTGGCCTCCAAGGATGTAAAGCTGCATGCCGACGAGCAGGCATACAAGGCCCTCGAAGGTTTCTATCCATCGGCCCTTCTCGGTCACTCCGACGGAGAGGAGACATGGAACACCGAATGGCTGAGCATGCAGATGGGTGTCCGCACGGTAGGTTCATTGGATGATGCGATAAGACATATCGACACTTATGGCAGCGGACACAGCGAGAGCATCGTAACAGAGGACAAGGCAGCGGCGAAGAAGTTCGAGGATATGGTCGACGCGGCCTGCGTCTACGTCAACGCTCCGACGAGCTTCACCGACGGCGCACAGTTCGGACTGGGCGCAGAGATAGGTATCAGCACGCAGAAGCTCGGTGCGCGCGGTCCAATGGCACTGGAGGAGATTACCACATACAAGTGGCTTATAGAAGGAAACGGACAAATAAGATCTTAAAGACAAGAATATGAAGACATTTTTCAACGTACAAGACATAGGAGACCTTGGCAAAGCACTGGAAGAAGCCAGGGAAGTGAAACAGAACAGGTTCGGATATCAGGAGCTGGGTAAGAACAAAACCTTGCTGATGATATTCTTCAACAACTCATTACGCACACGTCTGTCTACGCAGAAGGCAGCCATGAACCTCGGAATGAACGTCATAGTGCTTGACGTCAACGCAGGAGCATGGAAGCTGGAGACAGAGAGAGGCGTCATCATGGACGGCGACAAGAGTGAGCATCTGCTGGAAGCAATACCGGTGATGGGCTGCTACTGCGACGTTATCGGCGTACGGTCGTTTGCCGGTCTCACCGACCGCGAGTACGACTATGCAGAGACTATCGTCAACCAGTTCGTGAAGTATTCCGGGCGTCCTGTCTTCGCAATGGAGACCGCCACGGTGCATCCACTACAGGCGTTCGCCGACCTCATCACGATAGAGGAGCACAAGAAGACCAAACGGCCGAAGGTCGTACTGTCATGGGCTCCACACTGCCGTGCTCTTCCGCAAGCTGTACCTAACTCCTTCGCACAGTGGATGAATGCCGCTGACGTTGATTTTGTCATAACCCAACCGGAAGGTTACGAACTGGACCCGAAATTCGTCGGAAACGCCCGTGTGGAATACGATCAGAGAAAAGCTCTTGAGGGTGCCGACTTCGTATATGCGAAGAACTGGAGCTGCCCAGGTGTGAAGAATCCTAACGACTACGGAAAGATACTGTCGAAGGACATGAGCTGGACCATCGACACCGAGCATATGAGCTGGACTAACGACGGCTATTTCATGCACTGCCTGCCGGTCCGCCGCGGACTTATCGTCACCGATGACGTGATAGAGAGCGACCACAGTCTGGTCATCCCGGAGGCCGCCAACCGCGAGATTTCAGCCGAGGTGGTGATAAAGCGAATACTCGAAAGCTTGTAGACAGAGGCCACTTTATTTTAGCAATTCGACATTATGTACAAATCAATCAACGTCCACGGCAGACTGCTGTCCTTAGACAGGCCTGTCGTGATGGGTATTTTGAACTGCACCCCCGACAGCTTCTTCGCCGGAAGCCGCAAACAGACGGAGAAGGAGATTGCCGACAGGGCAAACCAGATAATAGACGAAGGCGGAGGCATCATCGATGTCGGCGCCTTCTCCACGCGTCCCGGGGCACAGGAGGTGAGCACGGAAGAGGAGATGCGGCGTCTGAGATATGCCCTGCCGATAGTAAGACGGGAGCAACCCGACGCCATCGTCTCGGTAGACACATACCGGCCGGACGTGGCCCGCATGGTGGTGGAGGAGTTTGGCGCCGACATCATCAACGACGTGTCAGAAGGTGGGATAACAGGTATCGTCGACAAACCGCTCGAAGAGACATACGATGTCGACGGCGACGAGAGATACAAGGACTACCCGGCCATCTTCCGGATGATGGGTAAATTGAAGGTACCCTACATCCTCATGTCGGTCCAGGGCAATCTCCGCGACATGACGATAGGCTTCAGCCGCGAGATACAGCAGCTCCACGACCTGGGAGTGAAGGACATCATCCTTGACCCTGGCTATGGCTTCGGCAAAACGATGCAAGAGAACTTCGACATCCTCCGCGAGCAGGCGAAGCTGGAGGTTTTCGAGCTTCCCATCCTTGCCGGTTTGTCGCGCAAACGTCTCATATGGAAGACTCTCGGGCTGACAGCTGACGAGGCACTCAACGGCACCACCGTCGTCGACACCATCGCCCTGATGAATGGTGCAAGCATACTGCGTGTCCACGACGTGAAAGAGGCCGCACAGGCAGTGAAAATAATTACAAATTACTAATTATGAATTACTAATTTGTGCTTCGCATTACTAATTGATAGTTAATAATTGATAGCTACTAAATCAATAATTAGTAATTAAAAAATCAGTAATTAATAATCGCTTAGCGATAATTAGTAATTAGTAACTAGTAATTAGCAACTAAATTAAAGATTATGTTTTTTGAGTTTGGAATAAAGGACATTATCGACATAGCCCTTGTGGCCCTGATGCTCTACTACGTCTACCGGCTGATGCGCGAAAGCCGCTCGCTGAACGTTTTCTATGGCATTCTCGTCTTCGTTGTCGTTTGGCTTTTCGTGAGCAAGGTCCTGGAGATGAAGCTTCTCGGAAGCATCCTCGACAAGCTTGTCTCTGTGGGTGTCATCGGACTTATCGTGCTGTTCCAGGAGGAGATACGTCATTTTCTTTATAACCTCGGAGCCCATCAGAAAGTCAAGAACATCATCCGTTTCTTCCGTAACGACGCCGAGCAGGAAGCCGATAAGGAAGCTATAATGCCTATTGTCCTCGCGTGCATGAGCATGGCCCGCGGCAAGGTTGGCGCACTGATTGTCATAGAGCGGTCCACACCTCTCGACGACATCGTAGACACCGGTGATGTCATCGACGCGAAGATAAACCAGCGTCTGATAGAGAATATCTTCTTCAAGAACTCACCTCTGCACGACGGAGCCATGATTATCTCCAACAAACGCATCCGTGCCGCCGGATGTATACTCCCTGTGAGCCATAAGACCGACATTCCAAAGGAGCTGGGACTGCGCCATAGGGCCGCAATGGGTATATCACAGGACAGCGACGCCGTAGCCATTGTCGTCAGTGAGGAGACCGGCCGCATCAGCGTAGCCATCAAAGGTGAGTTCCAGTTACGTCTGTCCGCGGAGCAGTTGGAGAGCATCCTCACAAGAGAAATGGCGCTATAAACTCACAGCACCCCATATTTTCTACCATTTCCCTTCCCAGTTTCTCTCATTTTCCTTCCCAGTTTTCTTCCCTTTTTCACATCATTTTCCTTACCATGAAATCCATGATGACGCAACAAGAAACGTGCATCGGCGCGCAGGACCGTTTTCCTTACACACCTATGCGGTCGTCTGCCACTGTCTTTTCCGTAAACGATGTCTGTTTATTTAAGAAATATTATCCGTTGAATGTTATTATTGTGGATTAATTTTTTTAATTTTGCAAACTGGAAATAACAAATCAAATACATAACAAAAACGTATCATGGACTTATTACAGAAGATAGTAGCGCGCGCTAAGGCCGACAAGCAGCGCATCGTGCTCCCGGAAGCAGAAGAGGAGCGCACTCTGAAAGCAGCCGACAAGGTTCTTGGTGATGATCTTGCAAACCTTATTCTTATCGGTAATCCTGACAATATCCACAAGCTCGCAGCACAGTGGGGTCTGAAGAACATCGACAAGGCAACGATCGTAGACCCGCTGAACAACCCAAAGACTGAGGAGTATGCACAGCTGTTGGCTGAGCTCCGCAAGAAGAAGGGTATGACCATTGAGCAGGCCCGTGAGCTCGTAACGAAGAACAACCTCTATCTTGGCTGCATGATCATCAAGACCGGTGATGCTGATGGCCAGATTTCAGGTGCCCTTTCCACCACCGGCGACACGCTCCGTCCAGCACTTCAGATTATCAAGTGCGCTCCGGGCATCACATGTGTCAGCGGTGCCATGCTTCTCATCACTGAGCAGAAGCAGTTCGGCGAGGATGGTGTTGTCGTTCTCGGTGACGTTGCCGTAACGCCAAATCCTACTGCCGACCAGCTCGCACAGATTGCTTACACCACAGCACAGACCGCTCACAGCGTCGCTGGCTTCGAGGAGCCACGCGTAGCCATGCTGAGTTTCTCTACCAAGGGTTCCGCCAAGGACGCCAAGGACAAGGCTACCGGTAAGAGCGTTTACATCATCGACAAGGTTGTCGACGCCACAAAGCTCGCCAAGGAGAAGTTCCCTGACCTGAAGGTAGACGGTGAGCTGCAGGCTGACGCAGCACTGGTCCCTGCCGTTGCCGAGAAGAAGGCACCGGGAAGCGACATCGCCGGACATGCCAATGTGCTCATCGCGCCAAACCTTGAGGTTGGCAACATCGGCTACAAGCTCGTACAGCGTCTCGGCGGTGCCATCGCCATCGGTCCTATCCTCCAGGGTATAGCACGTCCTGTCAACGACCTCAGCCGCGGCTGTTCCGTTGACGACATCTACTACATGGTAGCTATCACCGAGTGCCAGGCACAAGACGCGAAGAAAGCGTAAATTAATTACGAGTTACGAATTACTAATTACGAATTTTTGCTTTCGCAATGAATAATTACTAATTACGAATTATGAGTGATTTTGGCAAGATATTGGAAGAAAAGTCTCTAAACTTTTCGGTGCGAATATATAATATGAGCCAATTCCTTAATAAAGAGAAGCATGAATACAAGATTGCCGATCAAATATTCAGGAGTGGAACAAGTATAGGCGCTAATCTTGCCGAAGCTCAATGTGCAATAAGTCGTAATGATTTCTTAGCGAAAGTATATATCTCTCTTAAGGAGTGTAACGAGACTCTTTATTGGTTAAAGTTACTATATAAGACTCGTTTGCTCGTTAAGCCACAATTCGACTCATTATATAATGATGCCGAGGAATTAATGAAGTTGTTGACCTCAATCACTAAATCGACACGTAAGAACAACGTCATTACAGAGGAAAAAGTAATTCGTAATTAGTAATTAGTAATCAAATAATTAGTAATTTGTAAATAGTAATTAGTAATTAACAAATGAAGATTTTGGTTCTAAACTGCGGAAGCAGTTCAATAAAATATAAGTTATACAACATGGACGACGAGAGCGTCCTCGCACAGGGTGGTGTTGAGCGTATCGGCATCGACAACGCATTCATACAGGTGAAGCTCCCTGACGGCACGAAAAAGAAAATCATGCGCGACCTCCCAACACACAAGGAAGGTGTCCAGCTGGTCTTCGAATGCCTCACAGACCCAGAGATAGGAGCCATCAAACGCCTTGACGAGATTGACGCCGTAGGACACCGCATCGTGCAGGGTGGCGACATCTTCAACAAGAGCTGCATCGTCACACCAGAGGTAGAGAAAGGCATCGAGAGCCTCATCGACCTCGCACCGGTCCACAACAAGGGTCATCTTGCCGGCATCCGCGCCGTCGACCACCTGCTGCCAAACACACCGCAGGTAACAGTCTTCGACAATGCTTTCCACAGCACCATGCCCGACTATGCATACCTCTACGCAGTGCCTTACGAGATATACACCAAGTATCACGTACGCCGCTACGGTTTCCACGGTACCAGCCACCGCTATGTCTCACACCGTGTGGCCGAACTGGAGGGTAAGGACATCAAGGACCTGAAGATTATCACCTGCCACATCGGCAACGGTGCCTCTGTAGCAGCCATTAAAGACGGCAAGGTCGTCGACACCTCCATGGGACTGACCCCACTGGCAGGTCTTATGATGGGCTCACGTTCCGGCGACATCGACCCGTCGGCAGTTACATATATCATGGAGAAACTGCACATGCAGCCGCAGGAGATGGCAGAATACCTGAACAAGAAGAGCGGTGTCCTCGGCATCTCCGGCGTATCCTCCGATATGCGCGACGTGGAGAAGGCCACAAAGGAAGGCAACAAGATGGCACAGTTGGCTCTGACCATGTACGACTACCGCATCAAGAAATACATCGGTTCATACGCAGCAGTGCTGAACGGTGTCGACGTCATCGTCTTCACAGCCGGTGTCGGCGAGAACCAGGCCAGCATGCGTGAGGGTGCCACCAACGGTCTCGACTACCTTGGCGTGAAGATTGACAAGGAACTCAACAACACCGTCCACGGAACGGAGACAAAGATTTCCACCCCAGACTCAAAGGTTTCCGTTTGGGTCGTTCCTACCGACGAGGAGATTGTCATCGCACGCGACACCAAAGACCTCGTTGAAGGCCAGAACAAGTAATTCTCTTATCACATTATTATATAATAAAGGGTGCATCCTGACGGATGCACCCTTTATTATATTATACAGACAGAAGAATTATCCGCTTGCAGGGTGCGGCTAGGTAGGGTTAGGGGCCGTCCACCACATCGTAGTAGCGGACGGCCCCTAACCCTACCTAGCCGCACCCTGCAAGCGGATATACCTCCAGTAATAAGTGCCCAACTAAAAGCCTCAATTGTTCACTGCTAACTGCTAATTGCAAATTGCTAACTGCTCATTGCTCACTGCTCATTGCTCACTGCTCTTCCTCTCCCTCAATCGCCGCAAGGCCAGAAAAGAGGGCCACGGCGGAAGAGTTCCAGTCGATGGATACCTCATTAGAGGCGAAGGCCTTGATATTGTCCATATACGACTCATCAGGATATTTCGACGGATAGACCACCCCGTCAATCTCATTATCCTGCTGGAACATGTTAGGTCCACCTACGAGAAGGCCAGGCACTGGCTCGTCGATGCCGTCGGCATATGAGACACGATGATGCGGATGTATCGGCGACTTCCGTCCGAAGCCCGTAACGAAACAATAGCCCGTGGCATTTCTCCCAAGGATATAGTCGGCGACCTCCTGCGCCATGGTAACATAGCATCTGTTGCCCGTAAGACGGTAGGCATAAAGGAATATCATGCCGGGAGTGGCGAAATACTCACCCAAGCTGCCCCATTGGAAGTCGCCCTTCTCATTACCGCAAGGACACTGGAAATCGGATTCCCCCACACTTTTCATCTTAGCGTTGGCAAAGTCGATAATCTGCTGCTGGCTCAACGATTTTAGCAGACCGTCAACAGAGTCGCTCATTGCCAGGTCGCAGGTGGCCAGTCCCGACACGTCGATCCACTGCGGTGGGGCGAATGTAGACGGAATATGCTTCTGTAACGCATTGTAATAGACACTGTCTCCGGTCAGCAGGTACAGTTCCGTGGCCGCCCAGTAGGTCTCATCACTGGCATTGACATCGGGATACTGTCCTGTAGTAATGTTCAGCTTGCTGCGCCGGTTTATAAGGTTTTGGTTATAGAACTTCAGCGGATGTGCTTTTGCCCAACTCCAGGCCTTCCGCGCCGCCTCAGCGGCAGTGGCGGAGAAGTCAGGATAGTCCTTGCTGTCTTTATATATACGTGCCGCCTTGGCCATGACAGCGGCGAAGTCGAGGGTTGCCGTAACACTTTTCTGCACCACATAGCGTGGGCTGTCGCATTCCGACGGCATGATTAACTTATTGAAATTGGCGTTAGTAAGCTTATGGTATACGCCACCGTCATCAGGATCCTGCATGGTAAGCATCCATCGGAGCTCGTACATCGCCTCGTCAAGGATGTCCGGGGTAGAGTTATTGTTCTCCGGAATGGACAGTTTCTCCTTGTCGAAGAACGGCTTGTTGAGCTCATAGGCAGCGAGCAGCTGACCCACCGAGAATGCGCCACTGACCACATATTTATTATAGTCGCCGGCATTATACCATCCTCCGGGGGAAGAGATGACACTGCCTTCGGGTCTGTTGCGCGATGCCGCACTATGATGTACGTAGACAATGGTGTCCGGATGTCCTTCCTCCCGACACCACTTCCCGGCATACCTCTTTTCTATTGGTATTCCGGACCGCTGGTAATAATAAGCCTGCAGAACGCCCTTGGCAACCTGGTCCAAGGCATGTGTGCTGACGGTGAACGGCACATTATAACCGTCGGACGAGAAAGTATATGTACCCACTGTCCTCACGCCGGAGAAGTCGGCGATGGCCCGCTTCTTCCCCGACCACTGTGATGTGGCGACACGTTTCACCTTACCCGTGTAGACAGTCCTGCCCTTAGCGTCCTTTATAGCAAATGGCTGTCCTATTCTGCCATTTTCTATCACCGCCACCTTCTCCTGACCGGGATACATGGCGACCTGATTGATGCGTATGGCCTCATGATGGGTCTTCTGTGCCATCGCTACGACAGGCAGGAATATCAGTAATAATAGAAACCTTTTCATAAAAACTAAACTTTGCCGAAAACCGATATGATTGCAAACTTACACAAAAAAGTGAATATGAGCAAGCGCAAAGCTGTTTTTTCTTAGAAAAGAGCTGTTAAAGTGTCTTCGTCCATAGATTGACCACCAATTATTCCTGCATTCATAACGTAACAACCTCTCATTTATTCGTTTTTGGAAAAGAAAAAAAACGTAATCTTCTTTGCTATTTGTCAGCTTTATTGTACTTTTGCCTTGAAAACTAAACTACTATAACAAAATGAATGACAAAATTGTTACTTTCGGTGAGATTATGCTACGTTTTTCCCGTCCGGACCGCTACCGGCTCTGTCAGAGCCACAACTACAGAGAGAACTATGGTGGCAGCGAGGCCAACGTCTCTGTATCATTAGCCACACTCGGCGATAACGTAGAGTATATCACACGTGTGCCCGACAATCCCATTGGCAGAAACGCCTGCCTGAGACTCAACGAATACAACGTCTCTACGGACCATGTGGTACGTGGCGGCGACCGTCTTGGCACCTATTTCTTTGAGGAAGCGGCAGCCATGAGAAGCTCCAACGTCGTCTACGACCGAAGCAACTCCGCCTTCTATTCCATAGAGCCACGGATGATCGACTGGGAGAAAATCCTTGACGGAGCATTTATCTTCCACACCAGTGGCATCTCAACAGCGGTAAGCAACAGCGCCTTCTGGACAACGTTCGCAGGAATACATGCCGCAAAGCGCAAACATGTGCTTGTGAGCTTCGACATCAACTACCGCAAGAACCTATGGAAATACGGTGTGCGCGCCGAGGACGTCCTGCCGGACCTGTGTAAGTTCGCTGACATTCTCTTCGGCGACCAGGGCGAATACGAGAAGATTTCCGGAATGCCACGCGTACCCTTCGAGGCTACCGACGAGAACTATGAGATAGACCTTCCAGCCTTTGAGGACTACTTCCGCAAAGTGGCGAAACAATTTCCACAGTGCAAGAAGTTTGTCATGGCGGCAAGAAACCAGATATCGTCCAACCACCACACACTGACGGGTTTCATCTTTGCCGACGGAAAGCTCTATCACACCCGCATCTACGATGTCAATCCGGTGATAGACCCTATGGGAGTGGGCGACGCCTTCATCGCCGCGTACCTTCATGCCTACACCCATTGGGGCGACGACAACCAGCACTGCCTCGACTTCTCGTTAGCGGCATCGGCAATGAAGAACAATGTCGTGGGCGACTTCAACCTTGTCACCGAGGAAGAGATAAACCGTCTGATGACTGGCGACAACGAAGACTTTAAGGTCTACGCGGAACTTCAATAACAGCAGCAACGGCATTCTACCTTTTTAGGAGGAAGCCCGAAGCTCAGATACCTATATCAATCGTGCCAACATCTGCTCGATGTCCTTTTGCCGTTTCTCCATTATGTCCTTCAGATAGATGGAGGCGGCAAAAAGGGGCACATTGGTCAGAGATTCCTGCTCGCGATAATCTGACATGGAGAAACGGAGGCCATGCAGTTCCGGGTGCGACCGCACGAATGTCATTAATGACTTTGCTTTGAGATTTTCCTCCGCCTTGACTTCTATGGGAATAATCATGTCAGCCAACTGTATGACGAAGTCAATTTCCAACTGCGAATTGTCGCGGCTGTAGTAAGTAATGGTAGTGTTGGGAATCGTCTGCATCTGCGTACAGACAAAGTTTTCCGTAAAAGACCCTTTTCCCTCTTTCATAGTGTTGGGCAACAGCAATGATACGGGTGGCGTGTTGCTGAGCGCTCCTAACAGACCACTATCTAGCATGAAGAGTTTGAACGATGACACGTCCTCATAATCTTTCAGAGGCATCGTCGGTGCACTAATGCGTGGAATCTTATAGACCAGTCCGGCGTCGATGAGCCATTGTATGGCAATTTCATATTCTTTGGCTCGAGCGCCTTTCTTTATGACACCATAAATAAATTTCTTGTTCTCCTTGGCAAGCTGCGAGGGTACGGAATTCCACACCTGATTGATGCGGACAACTTCTTCCAACGGAGCATGTTTGGAGACATCCTTACGGTAAGCCTCGAGTATCTCCATCTGTATCTTACGCACAACGTTAGGGTCTTTCGTATCAACGAACTTCTGCACCACCTCAGGCATTCCGCCTACGAAATAATATTCCCTCAGCAGCTGTGCAAACCTACTCTTCAACCCGCTGACAACCTTCCAGTCCAGCCGATGGAGTATCTCTTCCATTTTATACTCGCCTTTAGCAAGCAAAAATTCAGAGAAGTTCATAGGATACAATGTCATGGTATCCACTTTTCCAGCCGGATAAGATTCTCCATGGTGAAGCTGTATGCCTAACAGGCTACCCGCTACGGCAACATGATATTGCGGAACGTCCTCGCAGAAGTATTTCAAAGAGGCAAGTCCCTTTTTAGTCTCCTGTATCTCATCAAGAATGATCAGTGTCCTACCTGGAGTGATACTTTGACGGGTAATGGCACTTATGGTCATGATGATACGATCCATATCATAGTCTGTAGAGAACAAATCCTCTACTTGAGGATTGTTGTCGCAGTTGACATAGGCTACATTATCAAAGTATCGCCTTCCGAATTCCTTTAATATCCACGTCTTACCTACCTGACGAGCGCCCAAAAGAATGAGAGGTTTTCTATCTTTCTTATCTTTCCATGCAGCCAGCGCTGCCATAATTTGTCTCTCCATAGTCAGCTATTTTCCGCAAAGATACACTTTTATGATGAGAAAAACAAGAAACTTCACACTTTTATTAGTGAACATTTCATAAAAATACACACTTTTATTAGCGAATATTTCACTCGTCACCACACTTTTTTTAGCGAATATTCAACGTTCAGCTACACTTTCCTTAGCGAATATACAGTACATTTGTACTCCCCCCCTGTAGACACTAAAATATTTCAGCGATTCATAGAGACATACCGACAAGCAACCAAAAAGAAACGTCTACAACCACTCTGAGGTACCAATCCCGTTCTTTTTTCCTCCCCCCCAAAAAAAGGCACTACAAATTGAATACTATACTCCCGAAAATTGAATAACAGTTAAGAAATCGTCTGATGCTTTAATTCTCCGGCTTCCAATTTTTCCCTTTCCATTCACTTCGGATTAAAAAACTATTCGTATCTTTGCGGAGAGATTATTCTATCTGAACTTTAATAAAAAGGAGAGAAGCATGAGACTGACGAGATGGAGAACACTGATGATGGCATTGATTATTGTCCCTATGACCATAGCCGCACAACGTCCGCAATGGAACAAGATGTCGTCAATGGTGAGAGAAGCATGCAGGAACAGCATGCAAGAAGGCCTTTCCAATGCCACAGAGAGCAGAACGCCAAACCATCTGCCAGCGACGCGGTGGGGAGAGCGGCGGAAGATGATAGCCTTCGTGAAGCTCTCCGACAGCGACAACGACGTACTCACACGTAACGGATGCAGGACGCTGGCACGCTACGGTAGTCTCTGCATTGCGGAGATACCACTCAGCAACATCGCGAGGCTCTCTCTCGACAAACACGTCTGCCGCATTGAGGCACAGCGTGGCACGAAGATAACGATGGACACCACGGCAATCATCGTCGGTGCCCTGCCCGTGCAGCAGGGCATCGCACTGCCACAGGGATACACCGGCCGTGGTGTCGTGGTCGGAGTGCAGGACATTGGCTTCGACCTTACGCATCCCACATTCTGGTCCTCCGACACGTCGCGATACAGGGTACAGGCAATGTGGGACCAGCTGTCTACCGACACCATCGGAAGCCACCTTCCCGCAGGCCGCGACTACAAAGGTCATGACGCACTGCTCAAGATAAAACATCCCCGCGACGGAAACATACAGGCACATGGGACACACACGGCGGGGACGGCGGCAGGCAGCGGAGCCGAAGGCAGTGGTATTGTCTCACCATACAAGGGCATAGCCTATGACGCCGACATCTGCCTTGTCTGCAACGCCACAAGCAATGACGCAAACCTCATAGACCCTGCCGACTACTACAAATACACCTACGCGCTGGACGCCCTCGGCTTCAAGTATATCTTCGACTATGCCGACAGTGTGGACAAGCCGTGTGTGATCAACTTCAGCGAAGGGTCGCAGATGGACTTCCGGGGCGATGATGAGTTGTATTACGAGATGCTTGACTCCCTCTCCGGACCGGGACATATCATCGTAGCCTCATCGGGAAACAGCGGAATGAACATCACACATATCAGGAAGGAAGCCTCAGAAAACGAGAAGGCCATCGACTGCTACAACGGCAACGACTACCTAGGCATGACCACACGGTCGAAGGATGACTTCACACTCTCCATACGTCTGACAAAAAACGGAAAAACGATTAAGAAGGACATTCCACTCTCAAAGGTCCTGGCTCTTCCCGATACCATCTATTCCGACTCCATCGCCGACTCCACGATAACAAAGAAAATTTATGCCACGGCCTACCGCTCATGCTTCAACAGCGACGACATAATATGCGACTGGCAGATATACCGCGACACGAAGAACCGTGACGCAGGGTGGAAGATCACCGCAGCTCTATGCGGAAGACACGAGGTGGAGGCATTCCCGACATCCGGTGCGTTCTACCGGAGCGACGGAAGCCGTGAGACAGAAGACAACCTGTACTCCGTGCTCTCACCGGGCAGCGCGCCGTCGGTGATATGTGTAGGTTACACATGCTACAGGAAGACTCTGAAGAACCACGAGGGGAAGACCGTATGGACGAACCTCCCGGAGAACGAGAGTGAGAACGGAGGACGTATGCCGTACTCTTCTGTCGGCCCGACCTATGACGGACGCATAAAACCTGACGTGATGGCACCGGGACAGAACATCGTAGCATCGTTCAACAGCTTTGTTTATGACACGAACCCGGACAAGAAGTCCGGAGCTATAAGACTGTTCCAGTACGACGGCCGCACATACGGGTGGAACCTGATGGGCGGTTCGTCGATGGCAGCGCCCGTCGTAACGGGAGTCATAGCGCTGTGGCTGCAGGCCAACCCACGACTGACGCCAAAGGACTGCCTGGACATCATCGCAAAGACCAGCACCCATTACGACCCGTCACTCTCCTACCCTAACATCTATTACGGATACGGGCAGATAGATGCCGAAGCCGGCATGCGCCTCGTCCTTGATAAGGCTGCCGCGGGGATAAAGGAGATTGGCAGAAACAAAACGGCCGACGGACGTATATTCACGCTCGACGGCCGATATGTTGGAAAAGATACCGGCAGCTTGCCGCACGGCATTTATATAATAGATGGTAAGAAAATCATAAGATAGCGGAAGGAGAGCCCATCCGGTACCTCCACTGGCACGAGCAGTCCGCCTTCCTATCACTCTGCAGTAAGCTCCAAGACATGACTTGTGCCCTCATTGAAGGACAGAATGTCCAGACCAACCTTCATAGTTGCTTCATTGTATGATAGGTCTATAATGTTAGTCTTGTAAAAGAGCCGTTAGTCTGTCTATATAAAATTGTGTCTTCCAGATGGTACAGATTATATAAAGGCAAAAAAGGTTTGGGGTGTTTTATGACCTGTTACTGGTCATGGATTGTGTTTAAGAAATGCGAATCTTGGTTTTGTTTTTTTTGAGATTTGAGTGCCAAATAGAACCACTTTCGTGATTACGTCTGCAAAGATATACCGTTTTCCGGCAAGTTATTCCACAAAGGAGCAGCAAGGGAGATTTTTACAAATCGACAAATCTCATAACACTCTGATAATGTAATAATTATGTTAAAATAAGAAAATTGTTTAGGGAGACACTTTATTTCTAAAATGAAATGATTATCTTTCCTCTAAAAAAGCTTATGGCATCCACGAGTTTTAACTGATTATAGAGACATCTTTGCAGAACGGACGCATAAACAATCGGGCACGTGTGG
>ONDK01000053.1 GCA_900316565.1 uncultured Prevotella sp.
GAGATTTCAACTTCTAGATTGATTGATTTTTATGACATGATTTTGTAATAAAAAGTCAAAGAAAACTTATTGCGTCTCGACACGATACCGACAAGAACTGTTCTATATCTCGGATGGAATGTTATCTCACAAGTATTTAAACCTTAGGAATTTTCCCCATTCAAATATTAATGATTTGCTGCGCTTTGCCACGCGGGCGTGTGATGCATATTTCATCTGTTTGCCATAAGCGATATAGGTATGTCTTACATCCACTGTCAAACGCACAAGCAACCGGTTGGATTACCGACGACTGCAGGGTGCCGTTTGAACGAGGGGCTAATCCTTCCACACGTTAAATAGCTTTAACAATATCAGAAAACGGTTGGAAAGTACTGTCTATGTCGAAAAATATTGGTAAATTTGCACGCAATAAATTCTCAAATCATATCTATGTCATCATTTGTTGCAGATAAAATTGTACTGGACGGTCTCACTTTCGATGACGTCCTTCTTATCCCTGCTTACTCAGAGGTACTGCCTAAAGAGGTAGAGTTGAAAACCCGTTTCTCACGCCACATCAGTCTGAATGTGCCATTTGTCTCGGCGGCTATGGATACCGTCACGGAGGCATCGATGGCCATCGCCATGGCCCGTGAGGGAGGTATCGGTGTCATTCACAAGAACATGACCATCGACGAGCAGGCTCGCCAGGTGGCTATCGTGAAGCGTGCCGAAAACGGCATGATCTATGACCCGGTGACCATCAAGAAAGGACGCACGGTGAAGGATGCCCTCAATATGATGGCCGAGTACCACATCGGAGGCATACCCGTCGTTGATGACGAGAACCATCTCGTAGGCATAGTAACAAACCGCGACCTTCGTTTCGAATGGCACATGGACAAGGCCATCGACGAGGTAATGACCAAGGAAAACCTTGTTACCACGCACCAGCAGACAGACCTTGTGGCAGCGGCAAAGATACTGCAGGAGCACAAGATTGAGAAGCTGCCTGTTGTCGACAAGGACAACAAGCTCGTCGGCCTTATCACCTACAAGGACATCACCAAGGCTAAGGACAAGCCGATGGCCTGCAAGGATGATAAGGGCCGTCTGCGTGTGGCTGCCGGTGTCGGCGTCACCGTTGACACTATGGACCGCGCTCAGGCTCTCGTCGACGCCGGTGTCGACGCAATCGTCATTGACACGGCGCACGGTCATTCCAAGGGAGTCATCGGCAAGCTGCACGACGTGAAGGCTGCATTCCCGAATATAGACGTTGTGGTAGGTAATGTCGCTACCGGAGAGGCTGCGAAATACCTCGTTGACAATGGCGCTGATGCCGTCAAGGTCGGTATCGGCCCGGGGTCCATCTGTACGACACGTGTCGTTGCCGGCGTTGGTGTACCACAGCTGTCGGCAGTATACGATGTCTACTGCGCACTGCAGGGAACAGACGTACCACTCATCGCCGACGGTGGTCTGCGCTATTCCGGCGATATCGTCAAGGCCCTGGCAGCAGGCGGCAACTGCGTGATGATAGGCTCACTCGTCGCAGGAACAGAGGAAAGCCCCGGCGAGACCATCATCTTCAACGGCAGAAAGTTCAAAACCTACCGTGGCATGGGTTCCCTGGAGGCTATGGAGCAGAAGAACGGCTCCCGCGACCGTTATTTCCAGAACGATATCAAAGACGCCAAGAAGCTTGTGCCGGAAGGCATTGCAGGACGCGTGCCTTACAAGGGTACCGTTCAGGAAGTGCTCTACCAGCTTGTCGGCGGTCTGCGCTCAGGAATGGGCTACTGTGGTGCCGCAACCATTGAAAAGCTCCACAACGCCAAGTTCACACGTATCACCAACGCCGGTGTCCTTGAGAGCCACCCACATGACATCACTATCACCAGTGAGGCTCCGAACTACTCGCGTCCAGAATAACCATAAGCACAATCCCCTTCCACATATTATGTATGGGAGGGGATTATGTGCCTTGATACAAACCGAATTGTCATAAAATGAGACTGAAATTTCTTTTTGCCCTTATCATATCTTCATGCTGTCTGGCAAAGGCACAGACTGCTGGCAGCACAGACCCTGTAATCATGACCATCGCAGGCAAGCCCGTGCAGCGCTCAGAGTTTGAATACTCATACAACAAAAACAACTCTGAAGGCGTCATCGACAAGAAAAGCATTGACGAATACGTACCACTGTTCGTCGATTACAAGCTTAAGGTGCAGGCAGCCCTCGACGCCCACATGGACACCATAAGTGCAATAAGAAAGGAGTTCCTCACCTACCGCGACCAGCAGATACGCCCTTCGTTTGTCGCCGACAGCGACATAGAGAACGAGGCCCGGACTGTTTATGACAATACCAAGAAAGCCATTGGCGAGAAAGGACTCTACTCCTGCTCGCACATACTGCTCCTCGTGCCACAGAAGGCATCGGAGGCAAAGAAGGACTCAGTGAAGCTGCGCATAGACTCCATCTATACGGCAATAAAGAAAGGTGCCGACTTCGCAGAGATGGCACGGAAGTACTCGCAGGACCCCGGTTCTGCCCAGCGTGGCGGAGACCTCGGCGGTCCTTATGCGCCGGGAGCGATGATAAAGGAGTTCGAAGACGTGGCTTACACGCTGAAGGACGGCGAGGTGTCGAAGCCGTTCCTGTCGGCTTTCGGTTATCATATCATAAAGATGAACAAGCGTGAGCAACTGCCGTCCTACGACTCGCTCCGCACGAACATACTCCAATTTCTCGAGCAGCGCGACTTCCGTCAGCGTATAGCCCAGGAAAATATAGAGAAAGAAGCCAAGAAAGAAGGCATCGTCCCAGAGGCACTTATAGACAGACGGGCCAAGGAGATGCAGGCTAAGGACTCCGACCTCAACAATCTTGTGAGGGAATATCATGACGGTCTCCTTCTCTTCGCCATCAGCGACAGCCTCGTCTGGGGTAAGGCGCAGAAGGACGAAGCCGGACTGGAGAGATATTTCAAGGAGCATAAGAAACAATACAAGTGGGACGCACCCCGTTTCAAGGGCATTGCCTACCACGTGAAAGACGCCGCTGACGTCAAGGCCGTCAGAAACAGCATAAAGGATGTACCGTTCAAGAACTGGGCTGAGACCCTGCGGAAGGATTTCAACAGCGACAAGACGATACGCATACGCGTAGAGAAAGGAATATTCAAGGAAGGCGACAATGCCCTCGTGGACAGCGTCATCTTCAAGAAAGCCAACGTCAAGGCAAACAAACTTAAGGACTACCCCATTGACGCCACATACGGTAAGAAGATATCAGCGCCGCAGGACCTCGATGACGTACGCGGAGAGGTAACGGCCGACTATCAGAACGAACTTGAAAAGAATTGGATAGAAGGACTTCGGAAGAAATATTCTGTCAACATAGATAAGGAAGTACTTGCGACAGTAAACAAGCATTAAGGAATGAAGAATATAAAAAAGACATATATCATCGCCACCGCCATGCTGGCAACAGCCGTGACAGTAGCCATCGGCAGTAATGCCACAGGGATAGCGCGGAGCACCGGCAGCATGCTCACTACATTGTCCGACAGCGACTCCATCACGACGGACTTCGGCAAGTTCGCTGACACCTTCTCCAACGACAGCGACAAAGCGGACTTCTCCGCTGAGCCCGGTCTTACGGAGCCAACGAAAGGAAGCATAGTCGACGAGGTTATCTGGGTTGTCGGCGACGAGGCCATACTACGCTCAGACGTGGAGGCCATGCGTCTGCAGGGCAGCATGGAAGGACATGACTTCGGCGACAATGCCGACTGCACCATTCCAGAGCAGATAGCAGTGCAGAAGCTGTTCCTTCACCAGGCCGCCCTCGACAGTATCGAGGTAACGGAGTCGGAGATAACACAAGGTGTGGACCAGCAGATAAACTATTGGATACAGGCCGCCGGCTCCAAGGAACGGTTGGAACAGTACCGCCGCCAGTCCATCACTCAGATGCGGCAGCAACTGCACGACGACTATAAAAACTCTCAGCTGGTGCAGAAGATGCGGCAGAAGCTTGTGGAGGGCATAACAGTGTCGCCGGCAGAGGTAAGGGAATATTTCAGGAACATGCCGGAGGACAGTCTTCCGAAGATACCGACAACAGTGGAGGTGGAGATCCTCACGCAGACACCGAAGCCCACGACGGAGGAGGTGAACCGCATCAAGGACGAGCTCCGCGGATTTACCGACCGTATCAACAAAGGAGAGATATCCTTCGCCACCCTTGCCAGCCTCTATTCCGAGGACCCCGGTTCGGCACGTCAGGGCGGAGAGCTGGGATACACCGGCCGTGGTATGCTTGACCCGGCATTCGCTGCCGTGGCCTTCAACCTCACCGACCCGAAGAAGGTGTCAAAGATTGTAGAGTCGGAATTCGGATACCATATCATACAGCTCATCGACAGACGTGGCGACCGCATCAACTGCCGTCACATACTGCTGAAGCCAAGAATAGAAGAGTCGGCAATAGAGAAAGCGGAGGCACGCCTCGACTCCATAGGCGACGATATCAGAAAGGGTACGTTCACCTTCGAACAAGGAGCCTCAGTACTGTCGGACGACAAGGACACCAGAAATAACAACGGTCTGATGGCCAACTCCAATCAGTCAGAGCGCACATCACGGTTCCACATGCAGGACCTGCCGTCGGAAGTGGCTAAGGTTGTCGACACGCTGAAGGTCGGAGAAGTCTCAAAAGCGTTCCAGATGGTCAATGAGCGCGGAAAGACGGTATGCCTCATCTGTAAGTTGAAGAGCCGTGTAGAAGAGCACAGGGCGACCATCACAGAGGACTTCCAGGAGATGAAGGACATTGTCCTTGCCAAACGGAGGGACGAGAAGATACACAACTGGGTAGAACAGAAAATCAAGGATACCTATATACGTATGTTGCCGGAATACAAGAACTGCAAATTCGAATACGACGGCTGGGTTAAAGACTAATGACTGAGAATACAAAACATAGAACATTTATGAACTGGCATAGAACTACTCTTCTGATAGTTCTATGCTTGTTTGTCCTATGCCTGCCCCAGCCTACCAACGCGCAGGGCAAGGGTAAGAAGCAGAAGAAAAAGGCAGAATGGGTGTTCCTGGACCATGCCGATGACCTCAGCTACGACGAGGCGAAGCGTCCCGGCGTGCAGATAGCAAAGGGCAAGGTGCGGTTCCGCTTTGAGGACTACACTCTGGCCTGCGACAGCGCATTCTTCAATCAGTTCGCAAACACCTTCCAGGCCTTGGGACATGTGAAGATGCACCGCGGTACGGGCAACATAAACCTGACATGTGAACGGGCCAACTACAACAGTATGACCCGGATATTCCAGGCGCGGAAGAACGTTGTACTCACACAGCCGGGCAGTGCGCTCCACTGCGACAGTCTCGACTACAACAGCAACAGCCACATGGCGAACTACGAAGGACACGGCCGCCTCGTCGGCAACGGCTCAACAATAACGTCTGAGAAAGGAGAGTACAACACACAAACTCACGACTCACACTTCACCGGCAAGAGAGTGGTCCTGCACAGTCCGGAATATAACCTCACCACACCGGACCTGACATACAACACGCAGACAAAACAGGGACACGTACAGGGGAAGTCAGTGATAAGGACCGTGAACAGGGAGGTAATACATACGAACAACGCCGACTTCAACGGTATCACCCACAGTTTCACTACCCACGGCCATTCCACCGTCTCCTCACCGGAGCGCGACATTGAAGGCGACGACATGGACTACGACCGTTCCACCGGACGCGGAGAGGGACACGGACATGTAAGGGTGAACGACAAGCAGGGCGGACGTATTATCACCGGCGACAACGTAAGGTTCCGCACAGCACGTGTGGTGAAGAACCGCAAGGTGCACAATGAGGTTGTGGAGTTTGAAGGCGAAGGCAATTCAAAGATAATAGACCATCCCGCACAGCGCACCATCAAAGGCGACCACCTCAGCTACAACGCGCAGACCGGCGAGGGCTTCGGTGAGGGTAATGTCGACTATATCGATCACAAGCAGAAGAACGCTTTCCTGGGCGATTACATCCATTATACGCCGTTGGACGCCATAGCCTACGGAAAGGTGATAGGAAAAGAGTTCTCGCAGGGCGACACCCTCTTCGTACATGCCGACACCATACTCATGAAGGGTGTGGTGGAAAGCCGGAAGATTGCCGAGAGGACAGTCCAGGATACCATAAGAACTTTCTATGGAGTAGACAACGTACGTGCTTTCCGTACCGACGCACAGGCTGTCTGCGGACTTCTCATCGCCTGTAGCAGAGACTCAAGCATGACAATGTACAAGGACCCGATAGTCTGGAGCGGACAGCGGCAGATGGTCGGCGACTCCATACGATGCTTCATGAACGACTCCACCATCCGCGAGGCACATGTCATGGGCAATGCCATGTCTATTGAGCTCATGCGCGACGGAGAACACTACAACCAGGTGTCGGCGAAACGCATGAACGGCTTCTTCACTGACGGAAAGATACAATGGGGCGAGGCCATAGGAAACGTCTTCGTAATCTACTATCCCATCGACGACAAGGACAGTTCGCTCATAGGCCTCAACTACACGGAGACTGACACGATGCGGTTCTACATGACACCGACCGCGGAGCGCAAGCTTCAGAAAATATGGATGCCGAAGTCGAAGGGCACGCTATACCCGATGAACCAGATACCGGCCGACAAGAAAACGCTGAGAGGCTTCGCGTGGTACGACTATATAAGGCCCGTCGACAAGTACGACCTCTTCCGTCATGCGGAGAAAGGCGACCGGCAAATCCACAACCGCATGATAAAAACACCGCCACCATTGCAATACGTCGGTAACAGCACCACCGTCGTTACCGACAAGGGCAACAAGCGGAAGGTCTTATACCCCGATGCCGGTGGAGGCAGACAAAGAAAGGAGTAGACGTCATGGGATTCTTTCATCAACCCAAACCGCGGCACTTCCATCACGAGCCCATCTACTTTGACGAGCACAAGGACCGCGTGAAGCAGATAGAGAAACGGGCGCGACAGGAGCTCAAAGTTAAAGAGAGCCACGGCTTCGACGCCGGGAACATCCGTGGTGCCTTCACAAGGGATGCGGCAAAGAAAAGAGCAAGACGCCGCAGCCTCATCACCAGTGTCTTGCAGGCCAACACGGGAGCAATGATAGTTATCATCATTGCGCTCATCCTGATATGGATTTACCTGCAGAAATAATTTTTTAAGACATAGCACATTCATGAGCGACGTAATAAGACTTTTACCAGACAGCGTAGCCAACCAGATAGCGGCAGGCGAGGTAATCCAGCGTCCGGCTTCCGTCATAAAGGAGCTGGTCGAGAACTCCGTCGATGCCGGTGCTACCCACATCGACATCCTGGTTACCGATGCCGGACGAACGGCCATACAGGTCATCGACGACGGTAAGGGTATGTCGGAGACCGATTCACGGCTGGCCTTCGACCGTCATGCCACGTCGAAGATACGCCAGGCAAACGACTTATTCTCTCTCCACACCATGGGCTTCCGCGGTGAGGCCCTACCCTCCATTGCAGCCGTAGCGCAGGTGGAGCTAAAGACACGCATGGCCGACGATGAGGTAGGAACACATCTGTCCATAGCGGCCAGCCATATCACGGGGCAGGAGCCTTGCTCGTGCCCCGTTGGCAGCAATTTCCTTATAGAGAACCTTTTCTATAATGTTCCGGCAAGACGGAAATTCCTAAAGTCAAACACTACAGAGCTCAACAATATCATTACTGCCTTTCAACGGATAGCACTCGTCTATCCGGAGGTGGCATTCACCTTACGCAGTAATGACGTGGAGGTTTTCAACCTCCGAAAGAGCAATATCCATCAGCGTATCACCGATATCTTCGGAAGGAAGATTGACCAGGAACTGTTGCCGATGGGTGTCAAGACCACCCTTTGCAACATCACCGGCTTTGTAGGCAAACCGGAAGCCGCAAGAAAGAAAGGCGCACGCCAGTTCTTCTTCGTCAACGGCCGGTACATGAAGCATGCCTACTTCAACAAAGCCGTACAGTCGGCTTTCGAACGCCTCATCCCTTCCGGTGAGCAAGTACCGTATTTCATATATTTTGAGGTAGACCCGGAGAACATCGACGTAAACATCCACCCTACAAAGACAGAGATAAAGTTTGAGAACGAGCAGGCTATCTGGCAAATCCTCGCCGCGGCTGTAAAAGAGGCCGTCGGTAAGTTCAGCGAGATACCGACCATCGACTTCGACACTGAGGGGCGACCGGACATCCCAGTGTTCAATCCTACACAGGCCTCGACCGCATCACCGAAGGTGACATACGACCCATCATACAACCCGTTCACCACTCACAAACCCTCTGCCGCACCAATGACTCCGCACATTTCCTCTGCTGCTGCCCCAAACGACTGGGACAAGCTCTATGAGGGTATCCGGCGCGAGCCAAGCCAGGAGACGGAGATATTCGAAAGCCACGAGCCCATGTCGACATCCGACGACATAATAGCTGAGAAGTCACCGTCGCACTACCAGTACAAAGGGACATACATCATGACGGCGGTGAAGTCTGGGCTGATGATAATAGACCAGCACCGCGCTCATGTAAGGATACTCTACGAGCGCTACCTCAAACAGCTGGAGAACAACAAGCGGCTGCCACAGAAGGAGTTGTTCCCGGAAGTGGTACATTTCACAGCGTCAGAAGCTCTGACGCTGAAGCATGTCATGCAAGAACTGACCGCCCTTGGCTTCGAACTTACCGACATGGGCGACAACAGCTATGCCGTCAACGCCATACCGTCAGGTCTTGAGGGCATCAACATCACCAAGCTGGTAACCGACATGATAGACTCCGCCAGCAGCCACGAGACATCGGTAACAGAGGAGATAAACCGCTCTCTTGCCATCAGTCTTGCACGCAACGCCGCCATTCCACAAGGACAGGTGCTCAACAACGACGAGATGGAGAACATCATCAACCAGCTCTTCGCTTGCGGGAACGTCAACTACACCCCCGATGGAAAGAAGATACTGACCATTTTTCGTCAACAGGACATAGAACACCTCCTCGGCTGAAAAAAAATGTTGAAAAACATAAATTACAAAAACCAATAAGTATCAATATCTTACATTTTCGAAAGATTACAGAAAATTTGGTGTAAAAACAGATTTTTTTAATAAAAATTGCAGTTGAGTTAAAAAATATTGCTACCTTTGTGCCAAAGAGACAGAGAGTTGTCTGTTCAAACATATTATTACAACTATTCATACAACCCCGACTATCGGAAACAAAAGTTTAAAAGACTATACTTAATAAAAATAAATATAAAACATTATTACATATATAACTAATAACTGAAAGTTATGAAAAAATTACTAATCGCATTGGCATTTGCAGGTGCTTCACTTGCATCTTTCGCACAGACCAATAGCGTTATTGCCAACAAGAGTAGCGTTGCAACTAACTCTTTCTGGAACAACTGGTTCGTTCAGGCAGGCTTTGATTGGAACATGTGGTATTCCGACCAAGAGCACGGACATAATCTGTCAAAGAACCCCTTCAAGAGCTTCCGTTCTGTACCAGGCTTCTCTGTAGCTGTTGGTAAATGGTTCACTCCAGGACTCGGACTGAGAGTCAAGGGTCAGGGCCTCTGGGGTCGTAGAGTCGACAACGACGAGGCTACACAGGGAGAAGCTAAGGCTGGCACAAAATACTGGCTGCTTGAAGGCGACGCTCTCTTCAACCTCAGCAACATGGTTGCTGGTTACAATCCAAAGCGCGTCTACAACCTCATCCCGTTCGTCGGTGGCGGTATCGGCCGTTGCATGTCGACAGACTTTGAGGGAATGCTGCTTCGCGTAGGTATCCTGAACCAGTTCCGCGTAAGCAAGAACATCGCTATCAACGTTGAGCTTGGCTGGAACCGTTGCGAGGGCGACCTCGATGGCTCTGGTTCCGGTACCGGTCATGGTTGGGTGTCTCACGACAACAACATCTATGCTGAACTGGGTCTGACCTACAGCCTTGGTAAGACCACATGGGAGGTTACTCCTGACGTAGACGCTATCAACGCTGAGCATCAGGCTGCCCTCGACGCACTGAACGCAAAGCTGCGTGATGCTGAGAATGAGAACTCCAACCTCCGCACCCAGCTGAAGACTCAGCCGAAGACACAGACCGTCACACAGTCTGTCAAGGAGCTTATCACTACACCGGTATCTGTATTCTTCGAGATTGGCAAGACTAACGTCGCTTCACAGAAGGACCTCGTCAACGTTCGCGCCCTTGCAAAATACGCAAAGGAGAACAACAGCAAGATTCTCGTAACCGGTTATGCTGACAGCGCAACAGGAACAGCAGAGATCAACCACAAGCTGTCCGTAAAGCGTGCAGAGATTGTCAAGGAGGAACTCATCAAGATGGGTATTCCTGCTGAGAACATCTCTACCAAGGGGCTTGGTGGTGTAGAGCAGCTCTCACCGGTATCATTCAACCGTCGTGCTACCGTTCAGATCACCGAATAAAAGATTGTCTTAGACAACAACATACACCTTATAATAACAGAAGGCGCTTCCCAGTTGGGGAGCGCCTTCTTTATTTTTAACAATATTGTATATAAGAGCAACTATTCAGCCATTCCATTCCGTAGGGGCGGGGTTTATCCCCGCCCTCCCCCGCAAAACATATCAAAATATGCGGTCCGTGGGAAATGAAATGATTACCGTCAAGGGGGTTAGGGCGGGGATAAACCCCGCCCCTTTGGGTGACATCAATATCCTCACCGCTAACTTCTCCGCTCGTAACTGTCATCCTGTTTTTCTGCCAGCATTCGCTTCAAATAACATTGTACATGTCTCTGTGCATACAACATAACACCTATCCAGTGCTATGACAGGAGGCATTACTCCTTCTCCGCCTCTTCCTGCCTGCGTCTCCGCTCGTCGATAACCTGGAAGTCCTTCTTCTGCAATATAAAGTCGGAGCCCAGGTATTTCTCACGCACCACCTTGTTGGCAGCCAGTTCCTCCGGTGTGCCCTTAAAGAGAATACGTCCCTCAAACAAGAGATAGGCACGGTCGGTGATGTTCAGCGTCTCATGGACATTATGGTCGGTGATAAGGATTCCGATGTTGCGGAACTTAAGACGCCAGACAATATGCTGGATGTCCTCCACAGCAATAGGGTCGACACCGGCAAACGGCTCATCAAGCATGATAAACTTAGGGTCTATGGCCAGACAACGCGCTATCTCCGTCCGACGGCGCTCACCACCCGACAACCTGTCTCCCTTGTTTTTGCGGACCTTATCAAGACGGAACTCTTTGATAAGGCTTTCCATCTTGTCGATACGCTGCTGATGGTTGAGTTTAGTCATCTCCAGAACAGACATAATATTGTCCTCCACGCTCATCTTACGGAACACGCTGGCCTCCTGCGGCAGGTATCCTATGCCGGCACGGGCACGCTTGAACACAGGGAACTTCGTTATCTCCGTGTCGTTGATGAACACATGTCCGTCATTTGGCACTATCAGTCCCGTAACCATATAGAAGCTCGTGGTCTTACCGGCACCGTTAGGACCGAGCAGACCGACGATCTCCCCCTGACGCACGTTGATATTCACATTGTTGACCACAGTTCTCTTGCCATACCGCTTGACAAGTCCTTCGGCACGCAGCACACTGTGCTGCTCTTCCGTGGGCTTTTCAGTGGCGACAACAGCACCGCTACCCTCGGTCTCAGAGCCCTCTCTTACGGGAGTCTCCGTCGCTGAAGACAGTTCTCCGTCGGCGATAGGCTGTACGACAATATTATCTTTTTCGTCCATAAATACTCATTGAAGAATAATTTGTTTACCAATGTCCATACGACAACGCCCAGCACTGTTCATCTGCTTGCAGGATTGTCATATGTTCCAAGTTGCAAAATTAGCAAAATTAACTATAATATCGGCCTACTTTTGAAAAACTCTTTTATAAGATTGCAGTTTTTAATCGGATTTTGGTTAATTTTGCAGGCGAAAACAGTCATGAATAAGTACAATGTCATGACTTCTCACATTGCAAACAAGAAAATTTTATAATGCTTATATTCAAATGGCTTAACACCTTCGGCAGATACCTTGAGCTCATGGGCCGCACTTTCTCGCGTCCGGAGCGTATGCGTATGTTCGGCAAACGGTACGTGAAAGAGATGTCGCAGCTCGGAGTGGACTCCATCGGCATAGTACTCCTCATATCGTTCTTCATCGGAGCGGTAATATGCATACAGATAAAACTGAACATACAAAGTCCGTGGATGCCGCACTGGGTGTCGGGATACGTCACCAGGGAGATCATGCTGTTGGAGTTCTCCAGTTCCATTATGTGCCTTATCCTGTCTGGAAAGGTAGGCTCCAACATAGCTTCTGAACTGGGAACGATGCGCGTAACCCAGCAGATAGATGCTCTGGAGATAATGGGTGTCAACCCGGCAAGCTACCTTATCCTGCCAAAGATAGCAGGACTGATGACCATCATGCCGTTCCTCGTCATCTTCTCCAGTGCCACAGGCATACTGGGTGCCTATGCCACATCGTTCCTGGCCCACATCATCAGCGTCGAGGACCTCACTGCCGGCATTCAGCACGACTTCAACTCATGGTTTATGTACATGAGCATCATCAAGAGTCTCTTCTTTGCGTTCATCATAGCCAGCGTGTCGTCGTACATGGGCTATACGGTGAAAGGCGGCTCCGTGGAGGTAGGCAAGGCATCCACAGATGCCGTGGTATGCTCCAGCGTGCTGATACTGTTCTCTGACGTATTCCTCACGCAGCTGCTGTCATAATAATAGAAAGGAGACACTCAAAATGATTGAAGCAAGACACATATACAAGAGTTTCGGAGACAAGGAAGTACTCCGGGATATAAGCACCGTGTTTGAGGACGGAAAGACGAACCTCATCATAGGGCAGAGCGGAGCGGGAAAGACCGTCCTGATGCGTACCCTCGTCGGACTGCTGACACCCACCAAGGGTGATGTGCTCTACGACGGCCGAAACTTCTACGGCATGTCGAAGAGGGAGAGGATAATGATGCGGCGTGAAATGGGAATGATCTTCCAGGGAGCGGCACTGTTCGACTCACTGACGGTGTTGGAGAATGTAAGATTCCCGCTCGATATGTTCTCAAATATGACATACCGCGAGCGCAACACAAGAGCGATGGAGTGCCTCGAAAGGGTCAACTTGAAAGGTGCCGAGAATAAATACCCTGGCGAGATTTCGGGTGGTATGCAGAAACGTGTGGCCATAGCGCGCGCCGTGGTCATGAACCCGAAGTACCTCTTCTGCGACGAACCAAACTCGGGACTTGACCCTAAGACATCGCTCGTCATCGACGACCTGCTGTCGAGTATCACGAAGGAATACAACACCACAACGATAATAAACACCCACGACATGAATTCCGTTATGGGCATAGGCGAGAACATCATCTTCATTGCCGACGGACGAAAGGAATGGCAGGGCAACAAGGACACAGTCATCTCGTCACACAACAAGAAACTCAACGACCTCGTATTCGCCTCCGACCTGTTCAAGAAGGTTAAGGAGGTGGAACTTGAGGGTGAACGGAAGGAATAAACAACCAGGGTATTCAACTAGTTGTTCCGCTTTTTCGGAAATTATATCCGTATGCAGGGTGCGGCCCTTGTGGCCGTCCGCAGCCTAATCATAGAATATATTTGGGGTGGACGGACGGCCACAAGGGCCGCGCCCTGCAAGCGGATGTTACTCCCAAAGAATAAGAGAACAAACAAGCTCCGTGCCTCGGAGAGCCATAGGACACTGTCATCTCCTCTCACAACAAAAAGCTCAACGACCTCGTCTTCGCCTCCGACCTGTTCAAGAAAGTAAAGGAAGTGGAACTGGAGGGTGAACGGAAGGAATAAACAACTAGGGTATTCAACTAGTTATTCCATTTTTCGGAAATTATATCCGTATGCAGGGTGCGGCCCTTGTGGCCGTCCGCAGCCTAATCAAAGAATATATTTGGGGTGGACGGACGGCCACAAGGGCCGCGCCCTGCAAGCGGATGTTATACTCCCAAAGAATAAGAGAACAAACAAGCTCCGCGCCTCGGAGAGCTATAATTCTACTCTGACTGGCATTGCCTGATACAATAAAGGGGATGATGCCCGATGAACAATCATCGGGTGTCATCCCCTTTATTTTTTCTTATATTACAAACGATTACTTCATATACCACACATTCTTTCGCTTCACCATCGGCACAAGGACCTCCTCAGAAGTTCCATCGCCCATGGTAAGGGTGAGGTAGGCGGCAACGAGTGTTGTATCCTTCTGCATCATGTCGGCCTTGCTGAGCTTCACCGCCTTGATGCCACGATGCAAGCTGTCCTGCTCGTGAACGAACATCTCGGCGTTCTTCACCAGCAGAGCCTTATACTCCTTAGGTATGGGTTTCTCGTAATACATGCCATCAACATAGGCAGAGAAGTTATGCCGCTGAAGATAACCGTAATATTCCACAGCAGCCTTACCGGCGATATCACCATTAGGCTTCTGCTGTGGTTTTTCCTTGCAGGCCACAAGTGCCGCGAGGGTCAGACATATGAAAAATATCTTCTTCATTTTTCCAGTAGTCATTTACTTCTGCCTGATAAACACATTGATGGGACAGCCATGCAACGACCAGTTCTCACGGATTTTATTCTCCAGGAAGCGGCGGTACTGCTCTTTAATATACTGTGGCAGGTTGGCATAGAACACGAAAGAAGGTATCTGCGTGTTAGGGAGCTGCGAGCAGTATTTTATCTTTATGAACTTACCCTTGACAGACTGTGGCGGCGTAGCCTCGATGATAGGCAGCATGACAGCGTTGAGCTTTGTCGTACCGACATGCATCGTACGGTTCAGATAAACCTGCTTTGCCGTCTCCAAGACCTTGAAGATACGTTGCTTGGTGAGTGCCGAGGCGAAGATGATTGGGAAGTCGGTGAACGGTGCCATACGGTTGCGGATAGCATTCTCGAAGGTTTCTATAGCCTTCGGCGACTTATCCTGCACGAGGTCCCATTTGTTTACTACTACAACGAGACTCTTGTGGTTCTTCTGTATGAGTTGGAATATATTCATATCCTGCGCTTCAATGCCGCGTGTGGCGTCAATCATAAGTATGCACACGTCGCTGTTCTCTATGGCGCGGATGGAACGCATGACACTATAGAACTCCAGATCCTCGGTAACCTTGTTCTTACGGCGGATACCAGCGGTGTCGACGAGATAAAAGTCGAAGCCGAACTTTGTATAACGGGTGTAGATACTGTCGCGGGTGGTACCGGCAATCTCGGTAACGATGTTGCGGTCCTCACCTATAAAGGCATTGATGATGCTCGACTTACCGGCATTAGGACGACCGACGACCGCAAAGCGGGGAATATCCTCTTCGATGGTTTCTTCCGGCATGTCCTTAAGCTTGGAAAGGATAAGGTCGAGGAGATCACCGGTGCCGCCTCCTGTGGCAGCACTGATGCACTGTGGGTCACCGAGACCAAGACGGTAGAACTCAGCAGCGGAATAGCTCTCACCGCTGTTGTCGACTTTATTGGCCACGAGGATAACAGGGAGCTTTGCGCGACGCAGTATCTTCGCCACGTCCTCATCCCAGTCGGTGATACCTGTCTCGTTGTCGACGAGAAACAGGACGAGGTCGGCCTCGTCGGTGGCTACTCTCACCTGCTGGCGTATGGCATCCTCAAAGATGTCGTCAGACTTCACAACCCATCCACCGGTGTCGACGATGGAGAACTCACGGCCGTTCCACGAACATTTGCCGTACTGACGGTCGCGGGTCGTGCCGGCAGTATCACTGACGATGGCACGGCGGCTCTGTGTAAGTCTGTTGAATAATGTGGACTTTCCCACGTTAGGGCGTCCTACAATAGCTACTAAATTTGCCATTTTTCTTTGTTTGATTTCTGAAGTTTAACATTCTTCGGCCCTCCTCGCAGCGAGGAGAGTATGCTCTGCATACAGTTAGAGCCAAAAATAATTACTCAATCTACAGCAAGAAATGCTTTTGCTAATTGAATTGCATTCCTTAAAACTTTGAGACCCAATGTCGGAAGGGGATTTATTCCCATCCTTCAAGGGTTTAACAGAGATTTCTTTCTCTTTTAGGGGAGTTAGAGGAAGCTCAATACTCAGCCCCAGATCTATAGCGTTCTTACTCCGGATCGTAACCGAAGTTCTTTAGCTCATGCTGGTTGTTTCGCCAGTCCTTGTCGACCTTGACGAACGTCTCCAGGTATATTTTCTTCCCAAAGAACTTTTCCAGGCTTCGACGGGCCTCCGAGGACACTTTCTTTAGTGCCTGACCCTGGTGGCCGATGATGATGCCTTTCTGGGAATCACGTTCCACGTAGATAACAGCATTGATATGGATGACACTGCCGGAGTCCTTAAACCGCTCGACGACGACCTCCACACTGTATGGTATCTCCTTATCGTAGTACCGGAGTATCTTCTCGCGAATTATCTCGGAGACGAAGAACTTCGCCGGCTTGTCGGTCAGCTGGTCCGTATCGAAATAAGCCGGGCTCTCAGGCAACAGTTCCTTGATGCGTTTTATCAGCACATCGGTACCGAACTTATTGGCCGCAGAGATAGGCAGTATCTCAGCCTTAGGCAGAAGACGGTGCCAAAGGTCAACGAGTTTTCCGAGCCGTTCCGTAGGATTGACAGCCACGGGCGATGCGTTCTTCTTCGCACTCCTGCCTTCAGCAGTTTTCTTTCCGCCGTTTTCGGCCGCAGAGGATGGAGTCGTGCCCAGTTCGTCAATCTTGTTGATGAGCAGGATGACGGGGATGGTCATCTTGCTGACCTTCTCTAAGAAGTCCATATTCTTCTCCGGGTCCTCGACGACATCGGTAACATAGAGAAGAATGTCGGCATCGGCAAGGGCACTCTCAGAGAACTGGAGCATCATCTCCTGCATCTTGTAGTTAGGTTTCAGCACGCCGGGCGTGTCGGAAAACACTATCTGACAGTCGGGCTCATTGACGATACCCATAATACGGTGACGGGTGGTCTGTGCCTTGAAAGTGGCTATAGACAGTTTCTCGCCGACGAGTTGATTCATCAGCGTACTCTTGCCCACATTAGGGTTGCCAACTATATTTACAAATCCAGCTTTGAACATTTCTATAAAGGACAAAAAACGCACCTCTCCAAATTGTGTTCAGAAAGATGCGTTTTTTTATTTAAGTTTATTGAGTGTGCATTTATTTCTTGGCCTCTGCCACCTTGTCGCCATCATAAGCCCACTTGTAGTAAGTGGCTCCGTGAACGAACCCGGCACCGAAGGCCGTGAAGATAATATTGTCGCCTTTCTTCAGCTTGGCCTCATTGTCCCACATTGCTAATGGGATTGTTGCTGCACTGGTATTGCCATAGTGGTCGATGTTGATGAGAACCTTATCGATAGGCAACTCGGCACGCTTGGCCACAGCGTCGATGATACGACGGTTGGCCTCGTGAGGGATTACCCATCCCATGTTCTCCGCATTGAGGTTATGGCGTTTCATAATCTCCATCACATCGTTGCTCATGGAGGTTACGGCGTAACGGAAGACCGTACGTCCCTCCTGGTAGATGTAGTGAAGGTGATGGTCGATAGTGAAGTGGGATGCCGGACAAACAGAGCCACCGGCCTTCATGTGAAGGAACGGCAGTCCCTGACCATCGGTACGAAGAAGAGCTTCCTGAACGCCAACACCTTCCTCTTCAGTGCCCTCAACGAGCACTGCTCCGGCACCGTCGCCGAAGAGGACGCAGGTGGAGCGGTCGGTATAGTCAACTACCGACGACATCTTGTCGGCACCGATGACTATAATCTTCTTGTAACGTCCGCTCTCTATCATCGACGTAGCAACGTCGAAAGCATAGAGGAAGCCGCAACATGCAGCCTCCAAATCGAAGGCGAAAGCGTTCTTCAGTCCCAGCTTGCCAAGAACAATGCTGGCGGTCGACGGGAATTTGTAATCGGCTGTGGTAGTGGCAACAATAAGCGCGTCAATGGAATCAGGATCAGCACCAGTCTTCTGCAGAAGCTGCTTGGCAGCCTTGCGGGCCATGTAGCTCGTACCCAGACCTTCCTCGGTGAGGATGCGGCGCTCCTTAATGCCCACACGGGTGGTTATCCATTCGTCACTGGTATCGACCATGCGCGAGAGCTCCTCGTTGGTGAGGATGTAGTCGGGCACATAGCCTCCGATACCTGTGATTACGGCCTTGATCTTACCCATTGCTACTACTCCTTACTCTACGGTCTCCTTGACGATAGCAACCTTGCCACGATAGTATCCGCAAGTCGGGCATACTGTGTGATATACATAGTAAGCGCCGCAGTTCGGGCATACTGCCAGTGTCGGTGCTACTGCCTTATCGTGAGTTCTTCTCTTAAGTGTACGAGTCTTTGACTGTCTTCTTTTAGGATGTGCCATTTTAGAATGTAATTTTTAACTTTTAATTTTTGAAATTCAATTTGTTGAGGGCTGCCCAGCGCGGATCCACAGAGGTCTCACCTTCCTCACCGCTTCGGGCGGCAGAGTGCTCATTGAGAGCCCGTATCATGGCAGGGTTGCATTTTCCAGGTGCATGCACATGCCTGATAGGAATGGCAAGTTCTATAAATTCGTAGATGAGCCACGCAACATCGAGTATTCCTTCGTCCTCGGCCACCGTCACGAGGTCGTCATCTTCTGAGTTTTCCTTGCCGAACTTGGCGTTAAGCTGTTGTTCGAATGATATGGGCTGTTCCATGTCATCAAGGCAGCGGTCGCACGGTACAATAACATTGCCTGTGCCGTGGAAGGAGAGATTGAAAAAGTCGTCCTCCGCGCGCACGACATCTATGTCGACATGCACGTTACCTTTCTGTACATCAGGAGCTTCGACGGCCTCAAAGAAACTGTCGTCAAGGTCGAACGATAGCTGTGTCAGTCCATCGTCCAATCTGTCTAAATCAATTTTTAAGGTCTCTAAGTCCATAATCGGGTTGCAAAGTTACAAAATATTTTCTGATTATCAACAACTTAAATGGCAAAAAAAATCTTAATTGCGCAAACATCATGGTATTGTGCAACGTTTTATATTTATATATGGTCGTTGATGCACTACATTTTAGGTCCACCCTGTGCCTTTCCCAGGCACTGAATAGTTACATCCTTAGCTATATATTATCAAAAATATTTACATCGAAATAGGTGTATTACACTTGCATTGTAAGTGTACGGAAAATGCATCATAAATGTGCCCCTTTTACAAAAAAGTATACGGAAAATAGAACGCAAGTGTACGGAAAATGCAACCCACTGAGGCACAGTGTATTACAAGGTGTGTTTTAAAAAGCTGGAATTTGAAAATTATTTACATGCTTTTCTTGGGATAAGTCATTACCTACGACTAAGCCTTTACGTCTCGTTTCAACTCTATGCGGAACGTCGTACCCTTACCCACTTCCGAGCTCTTGACGAATATCTTTCCTTTATGGTATTCCTCGACGATGCGCTTTGCAAGACTCAGGCCAAGTCCCCAGCCCCGTTTCTTAGTGGTAAAGCCTGGGCGGAACACGTTGCTGATGTCTTTCTTCCGTATGCCTTTGCCGGTGTCGCTGACCTCTATGACAGCTTTGCCGGGCGCTTCCTCAACGCGCAGTGTGATAGTGCCGGGGCCACCGCCCATAGCGTCGACGGCATTCTTCGACAGGTTCTCGATGACCCACTCAAAGAGCGAGGCGTTTAGGTTGACGATGATGTCGTGGTCGGGGAAGTCTTTTACCATACGCACTTTCTTTGACGTCCGGCGGTCCATGTACTCAATGACATGGCCGAGGACCTCGTTAAGGCTCGACGGGACAGGCTCCGGCAAGGAGCCTATCTTGGAGAAGCGGTCGGCGATGAGCTGAAGGCGCTTCACATCTTTTTCCATCTCGGGAATAAGGCTGTCATCCGGATAGCTCTCCTTAAGTATCTCTATCCATGCCATAAGGGATGATATCGGGGTTCCCAACTGATGGGCAGTTTCCTTGGAGAGGCCTACCCATACCTTGTTCTGTTCGGCACGCTTGGAGGTAAGCAGCGCGAAGATGGCGATGACCACAAAGAGCATTACGACGCCGAGCTGGACAAAGGGATAGATGGCAAGACGCTTGAGCATGAGGGAGTCGTCATAGACAACGTCGATATAGTCGTCCCTGGCCGCCGGATCGTCAGTATTAAGGTTTATGCGGATGTCACGACCGCTGGCCTTAAGGCGCTTCCCGATATCGGAGGCTACACGGAGGCTGTCGTCATAGTTGTCTGCGGATATATTGAGATTACGGAACTCAGAGACGTTGCCGTTGCTGTCCATAACGATGACTGGAATGGTATTGTTTTCATTCAGGACCTTAAGTACCAAGGACAAGTCGGTATTCTCGTCGGCCTTGTTAAGACTCCGCATGGCTTCGGCCCACACTTCCATTTTGTTCCGCTCCTCTGCCTCAAGGTCTTTGGTGAGGAAATGGGACACGACAAGGGACGCCACGGCAATAACAATAGCCGCGACAACAAGTAGTATCTTTACCTGGCGTATTCTGTCTGTCCACTGCATAACGTTTAAATAACGTAACAGCATTGGATTTATTGCATAAGAAATAAGAAGCTGTGTTTAATTGGAAGAAAGGACATCAGAACTTCCACTTCACTTGCAGCTCAAGGTCTGTTTGTGAACTATGATCTATCTGCTGAAGCCCGGAAGAAATGTGGTCACGGTCGAAATAGTCGGTGGTGCCGCATTTTGCGATAAGGAGCAAGGAAGAAGTAAGATCCACGCGGGCAAAGATGGCATAGCGGATGCCTTCACCATAGAAAGCCGGGAAGGAAAAACTGTAAAGTGGACCGCGCTCGTAATTGTATATACGACTCGCAAAGTCGTCGGTGTTGAAATAACCAAAAGTACCGGAAAAATGGAGACGGCGGATACCATAAGTGCCGGAAAGGGTGGTCATCCATCCGAAGCTGTCGTCCTTGAAACCACTGTAGGCAACATCGCCTTGAAGACGCAAGCTCCAAGTGGTGCTGCCGTAACCGAAAGACAGACGACCGCGCTGGCACTTCTCATCAATAAGGGCAGTCTTATTATCGTTGTCTTTCTGCCGCACCTTATACTGGTAACGGCCAAGGATAGTCCAGCGATCGTTGGTCCAGGTCATAGTCATGACATTGTCCCAGCAATGGCTTGCACGGCTGACTTGGTAACGGGGTTGGGCAAAATAAGCATAATCGGTATAGAACAGTACATTAAGATGGTGGAAGGCTTGCCAGTTGGCACCAAGGTAGATGCCGCTTTCGTTCTGAATCCGCCCGCCGGAACTGAAGCTGGAAGAGAAAAGGGATGAATATTTCTTACTGTAGAAACGCTGAAGGGCTATAACGGAAAGACTATTAGTCAACAGATAGGACAAACTATTGATGGTGGCAATGCCATGCAGGTTACCTGTTGCGCTCTCGCCGTTGAAGGATAAACGATGATTGATATAGCCATAATCGACGCTGGCGTTCCAAAAGTTATTGCCTTCAGGATAATAACGGCGGAAGGATTGCTTGACATTAGGCTGAAGGGCTTTGTCCAAATGAGAGTAAATGGCGGTAAAGCCGGCATGGAAACCGGAACCTTCCCAATGCAGGTTGCCACCGGTAGTAAACTGATAGACGTTGTTCTTGCGGTTCATCTCAGATACTGTGCGATGATAACCTGACTTTAAGATGGTCTGTATGTAGCCGGATTTATTTAATGTAGCATCCAAAGGACGATAGGACACAAAAGCAGTTGCGTCAAGACCCTTAATTATTGTCACTGTAGATGCTGCACCCTGAAGATAATTGGCAATGGAACGGGAGGTGTTTGAGCGAATACTGTTGGTACTGCGACCAAGACTGTTAAGAGTCATCAACTTACCAAAACCAAAATCGCTGTTCATGACAAGACCCATGCCAAGACGAAGTTTATACTGTCCCAGAGCTAAAGTCTTTAACCTTCCGAGATCACGGACAACAATAAAATAGGAATAGTGGTCATAGCCAAGATGGTTCTTATCCGCAAAGAATGGTTCACCAGCATCTTGAGACCCTAACAAACCCATTTTCAAATAATGACCGTAGCTAAAATCATAACGAAAGCTATGCCGGAATTTGGGGCCGAGATAACCGGTCTTGTCTCCATGTCTATCATAAAAGGGTATCTTACCAGTTACCAGAAGTTCATTCTTACCGTACTTAAATATTGTACCTAAAGACGGAAAGCTCTTCTTTTCACCATCGCCTACATAAAGGAAAAAAGACAACAGATTACGACGGACAGGATCAAGACTCTCTATTAACGACAACTCTGACAAGCTTTTAAGCCCCTTCGTACGATAGATATATGCCTGAATATCTTCTATCTGCTGAGCTGAAAGAAATGGTATTCGCGTAAGATCTTCTCTCGATGCTGTATTGATATCTAATGGATGCTCATATAAATCACTTAAGACATCATACACGTCTTCTGAAACGGCAATATCTCCTTCCTCAGATGTCGTCAACTCATCCAAATATTTATCCCAGGGATGCACATACTGAGCGTAAGAATTTATATTAAGAGAGAAAACAAAAAACAATATAATTGGTTTTATAAGACTCATAGGCAGTTCCTCCTTCACAACAAAGCAACCTTCGCTGCATATGAATAATAATAATTTAGGTAGGTTTATAGCTTTCATCCGGTATAAAATTAATTGAAAAATTGGTTATGTAGTACCATAACGCTAATACGCCTCCAAAAGTACTACAAAAAATCAAAAACCCAAAGAAAAAACTCCAAAATCTCAAAAAAGTTACAGCATCTAAACCTTATTACAGCGCCCTGTAGCTTCCTATAAGCTTCCTATAGCCTCTATAGCTTCTATAGCTACTATGTTTGTGAGATGGAGTTTGTAAGTATAGTAGGTATGGTAGGTAAAGTAGGTATGGTAGGTGTGGTAGG
>ONDK01000007.1 GCA_900316565.1 uncultured Prevotella sp.
GGGGTCCCACCTCTTCCCATTCCGAACAGAGAAGTTAAGCCCACTTACGCCGATGGTACTGCAATGCAATGCGGGAGAGTAGGAAGCCGCCTTCTTTTATAAAAGTCTTGAGAGCTAATGCTTTCAAGACTTTTTTTTGTTTTTGGTAGACCTACCCCCCCCTACCATACCTACTTTACCTACCATCCCTACTATACTTACAAACTCCATCTCACAAACATAGTAGCTATAGAAAGCATAGGAAGCTATGGAAGCTATAGAAGCTTATAGGAAGCTATGGGGCGCTTATAGAGGCTGTGGAAGCTATAGAAGCTATAGGGCGCTTTATAGAGGCTGTGGAAGCTTATAGGTAGCTATGGGCGCTATAGGGGGAGCTATAGAAGCTATAGGAAGCTATAGAGGCTATAGAAGCTTATAGAAGCTATAGAGCAGCCAGAGTGCCCTTTAGCGCTATGAGCTTGATCTGGCTTATTAGTAGTTGAGCTAGAGGCCTCTTTAGCGTTTGATGCTAGCTATTTCATACTTTCTGTAAGCTTTAGCGGTCTTTAGCGTATGTATATGTTATGTTAGCGTTTAAATGTGGCTTTTTCACCCCTCGGTGCAGATGAGTCCTAGCGTTTAAATGTATTCAACATCCCCTCCATTCGGAGGGGCTTGGGGAGACTTCTCCTCCTTTTTTGTGTGCACGTACACAATGTAAAATAAATTCATAGTAACATATATTTGCGCGTGGACGGTTAGCGCACGAAAGCATGCCAGTCGTACTATAAAAATTATGAAGTTTTGTTACATATTACGGGTGTATAATCCCCTCTTTTGCCGAGTTGGACTGTCGGTTCAAATGTTTCCTGTAGGTTATTGTAGTGGACTGAGTGGTTTTGTGTCCTGCGACATTTTTCTACCTCAAAATATGTAACAAACCCCGCTATTTTTCTTAAAATGAACAAACTATACACTAATACGAAACATACCATACATCTTCACGACGTTTTTGGACATGTATTATATGTTAACTGATGATGCAGTGAAAGTGTCGCCCAGCATAAAACGTGTACTTTCTCACTTGCTTTTTCTTCTTTAATAATAACACATATTACTGTTTGTAAACGATTGAGCAAAAAATGTGTTCGTGCACAACAGGAAAGTTATAAAAAAGTTGGTAAAACGTTTGCATGTATAATTTTTTCCGGTTATATTTGCAATAGAAATTCAGACAACGAATAGAAGATTTAGCCTGAACGGAGCATGCCGGATGCGAGCGACGGTTACATTATATAATAAGCAAACTCTAAAACTATACAGCTATGAAGAAGTCAGTTCTTACCATAATGTTGTTAGCGATAGCTGTTATCGCGATGGCCGACAACAGGGCAATGTCTCTTAAGAACCTTGTCGGTGGCACGGAGGTGTCGGGAAACTATCTCGACTTGAATATGAACACAATGCTCGTTGACCAGTGTCATGGTGGAGAGATGCTTCTTCTCTATCAGCAGCGCAACTCCGAGGCTATGCTTTACTCTAGTGTTGAGCAGGGTTTCCGTTGGAAGAAGGACAACCGGGGTGGCATCTTTCAGGTCACCCGCATGGGTCTCCTTAACACTAACAATACAGACCGTAACGTTAAGGGCAACACTGGTTTCTTCGCTACCCTTGACGACTTGATGGGTAATCACGTTTGGACACGTAACATCCTCCCAGCATATGTTGATGACTCCGCCAATGTGGTCCTCGGTTACCGTGCGCGCTGGAACAGCTTCGACGGCGACGTACAGTTCCACTCAAAGAATGTCATGTATGCTTACCGCCTCTCTGACGGTAAGGAGCTTTGGCAGGACACCATCACACATTACACGCGGTGGGGATGGAACAATGTTATGTATCTCCCGGAGACAGGCTACTACCTCGTCTGGACCGACCAGCTGATGCTCATAGACCCGCAGGGTGGGGTAGTGAAGAGAGTTACTGTGAACACCGGACGTTATGGTGTGCCGGTAGGTGTGAGCCGTAAGGACCACAGTACCGACCACGGCAATGACGCCGACTACGCGTTCACGCCGTATGTGGACCGTGGCTACTGGACTGGCATAAAGTCGAATGTCATCTTTAAGGACGGTCAGATTTTCCTGGCTGATGGCGAAGACCTCTACTGCATGGATGAGGACCTGAACGTGCTGTGGTTCTCACAGCTGCCGAAGGACAAGACATCGGCAATGCGCTTACGTATCGACGGCGACCGCATCACACTGCTCTCCACCGGTATGGCATATCTCGAGGGCTGCGCCTATGAGGTGGGCAAGCCGTTCGTGGCGCAGTTCGACCTTACCACTGGCCGGCCGTATTTCACTAAGGACATCGATGTGAAGGGAAGGATAGAGGATGCTTATCTTGGCAATGGCAAGGCATTCTATCTAACCAGCAACGGTCTTAATGAGGTGAACAACTTTAGTGATCCGCTCGTTACTGTTTACGACAAGAGTGTCGTCGGTAAGGTGGAGAGACTCAGCAATCATACCAAGTATGCCCTTGATGGCGATAAGATGCTCACCATGGCCTGTCAGGACAATAACGTGCTGCTCGTCGGCAAGGATGGCATGAGCCGCCTCTTCGACGGCAACGACAACAAGGTTGTCAAGACTGTTGCCACCTCTGAGCTCTACGATAAGACTGCTGATGGTGTCTACACGTGCATGAGCCGCGACAAGAAGGGCGTTATCACTGATGAGCCCAGCAACCTGGTCATTACCGGTCAGGACGGCAACGTTGCCGCACACTTCAACACTCAGTTCAACGGCGCCTTCTACAACGACGGTATGCTCACCGTGGTGATGAAGAGCGGTATCTTCTCGACTCGGATGTAAATGCGCAATCGATTGTTTTCTTCAGTTCTACATTAGTAGAATTGCGACAATCATTTGGCTCGATAGGAATCTGTAAAACATAACTCTTTCCCAGGAGTATAAATTGGGTTAAGGCTAACAGGTAAGAAAGGGAAGGGGACATCCGTGAGGACGTCCCCTTTTTTTGGAGAGCCTGGAAGCCTCCCCAAGTCCCTCCGAATGGAGGGGATGTTAGATACATTTAAACGCTAAGGAGCCCTCTCTCTCCCCTAAAAGGGTAGACAGAGGGGGCGACAGCGCATTAATGTATATTGTCTTTTAATGAATTTAGGGTGCAATAGAATTTAGGATGGGGATAAACCCCACCCCTACATTGGATTATGCGTCAGACCAATCGTACAAATGTGGCGATGCCCCTATGGATTATATGGTTGATCAGCTATACAAATATTATGGTGTTCATAAGGATTATACAGTTGATCAGCCCACCAGAACGTGTGTCTGCGCCTACAATATATTATGCCTTGAGGGAGTTGCGGTACCACTCATAGAGTTTTTCGACACCGTCCTCAATCTCCACCTTATGATGCCAGCCTAGGCTGTGGAGCTTTGAGACGTCGATGAGCTTGCGCGGTGTGCCGTTGGGTTTTGTCTTGTCCCATGCCAGTTCTCCTTCGAAGCCGACGGTCTTGATGACAAGTTCCGCGAGAGCCTTGATGGTCAGCTCCTTTCCTGTACCCACGTTGATATGGCAGTTGCGGATTTCACCGAGTGAAGGAATGGCGCCGCCACGTCCTTCCGAGTTGTTACGGTTCACCTCTCCGTCGGTCTTCACGCCGTAGAACACAGACGAGTATTTCTCTATGCCTATGATATCTGAGAAGTCGACGTTGAGGAGCACGTGTACCGAGGCGTCGGCCATATCCTCCGACCACAGGAACTCACGCAGTGGTGAGCCGTCGCCCCACAGCGTTACCTTGTTGTTCTCAATGCCGTAGAAGGCCAGTGCCTTGAGTATGCGTTCCTTGTCGCTGTTGTCGTCGACGTTGTCGTTACCTATCATCTCGGCGAGTTTTGCCGGTGGGTTTATAGGCCGTTTGTTCATGTCGATACGTATGGCATCCCAGTCGTCATCGTGGATGAGCTTGGAGAGGTATACCTTGCGCATCATTGCCGGCAGGACGTGTGAGTTCTCCAGGTGGAAGTTGTCGTTAGGACCGTAGAGGTTCGTGGGCATCACGGCGATATAGTTGGTACCGTACTGGAGGTTGTAGCTCTCGCACATTTTCAGTCCTGCTATCTTAGCGATGGCATACTCCTCGTTGGTGTATTCCAGCGGTGAGGTGAGCAGCGCGTCCTCCTTCATCGGCTGCGGTGCGTTCTTCGGGTAGATACATGTGGAACCGAGGAAGAGAAGCTTCTTCACATGGTGCTTGTAGGCCTGCTCGATTACATTGCACTGCATTTTCATGTTCTGCATGATGAAGTCGGCGCGGTAGAGGGAGTTGGCCATGATACCGCCCACGAAGGCAGCGGCGAGGACGACAGCGTCGGGCTGTTCCTCATCGAAGAATTTCTTTACAGCGAGCTGGTCGGTGAGGTCTAACTCCTTGTGTGTGCGGCCAACGAGATTGTTATAGCCGCGTTGTTTCAAGTTGTTCCAGATGGCCGAGCCCACCAAGCCATGGTGGCCGGCAACGAAGATTTTCGAATTTTTATCTAATGTCATTTTTTTTATCAAGAATTAGAGAATTAGAGAATTTTTATGTTATCTATCGAAATACACTAATTCTAGTACTTAAAGAACATATTCATACATCCTTACTGGGTCTATGATCCCACACATTCGGAAACCACTTGTATTGCAGGCTCTTTGTGCCGAAATTAACAAGGAGTCCCAATTGATGGTTGCTCACATGGAGATAATTGATTATTTGGGATTCAAATTCACCTGTTAGTTCGGACACCGCTTTCATTTCAATACATATCTTGTCATAGCATAAGAAGTCATAGAAGTAGTCGTGTGGCAATATTACCCCATGATACTTCATTGTAATATGAGCTTCCCTAATATACGGAATATTATTCTCCCTTAACAACACTTCAAAAGCATCTTGATAGACCTTCTCTTTGAAACCGCACCCCAGTTCACGATGTAACTGCATTGCAAGACCTAACAAGGTTCTGCTCTCATTCTGATAAAGAAGCCCCATAAGAATGTTATTTTTTAATCAAGAATTATAGATTTTGAGAATTATGATGCCGCATCAGACGTGACAGAAATTCTCTCATTCTCAAATTCTTGATAAGTTAAATTACTTGACGATTCCTTTCTCGAGGTATTCCTCAAGGTTGACGCGTACTCTTGCGGCCGCGTCGTCGGCTGCAACCTTCTTCATGTCGCTTTCGACCATGAGCTTGACGAGTTCCTCGAAGGAAGTCTTGCTGGGGTTCCAGTGGAGCTGTGCCTTTGCTTTCGTCGGGTCGCCCCAGAGGTTGACGACATCCGTGGGACGGTAGAAGTCGGGAGAGACCTCCACGAGGACCTTGCCGGTGGCCTTGTCGATACCTTTCTCATCGGCGCCCTCACCCTTCCATTCGAGTTCGATGCCTACATAGTGGAAGGCCAGGGTAGCGAACTCACGCACGGTGTGCTGCACGCCGGTGGCGATGACGAAGTCGTCCGGTTTATCGTTCTGCAGTATGAGCCACATGCACTCCACGTAGTCCTTAGCGTATCCCCAGTCTCTCTTTGATGACAGGTTGCCGAGGTATAGCTTGTCCTGTTTGCCCTGTTTGATGCGGGCTGCTGCAAGTGTTATCTTACGTGTTACGAAGGTCTCTCCGCGCCGTTCGCTCTCATGGTTGAAGAGGATGCCGTTGCAGCAGAACATATTGTATGCGTCGCGGTACTCCTTCATTATCCAGAAGCCGTAGAGCTTTGCCACGGCATAAGGGCTGTAAGGGTGGAACGGTGTGTTCTCGTTCTGCGGTACCTCCTCCACTTTTCCGTAGAGTTCCGATGTAGAAGCCTGGTAGATGCGGCATGTGTCGGCGAGTCCGCACTGGCGTACGGCCTCTACGATGCGTAGGACACCCACGGCGTCGACATCGGCGGTGTACTCCGGAGAGTCGAAGCTCACCTGTACGTGGCTCTGTGCAGCGAGGTTGTAGATTTCTGTTGGGCGCACTCTTCCTATAAGTCCCACGAGACTCATCGAGTCGCCCATATCAGCATAGTGGAGGTGGAAGTTCGGTTTTCCCTCCAGGTGAGCGATACGTTCGCGGTAGTCGACTGACGAACGGCGTATGATGCCGTGAACGTCGTATCCTTTGGACAGAAGGAGCTCCGAGAGGTAGCTTCCGTCCTGGCCTGTTACTCCTGTTATTATTGCAACGTTTCTTTTAGCCATTGTATTTTTCTTGTTTTATAGTCTTGATTGTTATCTTGGTATTGATCATTGTTTATTGCTCACTGCTCACTGCAAATTTCTCATTACCTCAGGTAATCAGTTTTCCCCCGAGAACTGCTTGATGCGCTGTTCCTCGCTGAGTTTGCAGATGAGGAGAACGCCGTCGTGTTCTGCCACGATATATCCGTCGAGGCCCTGGACGACGACCTTCCTGGCGTCGTGAACGTTTATGATGGAGCCTTTAGTGTCGTAGAGGTCCACGTTGCCGCCGATGACAGCATTTCCGTAGAGATCCTTCTTGCTCTGGATGAGCAGTGAGCCCCATGTGCCGAGGTCGCTCCATCCGAAGCTTGCCGGGCATACGAATATCTCGTCGGCTTTCTCCATGATGGCATAGTCGACGGAGATGTTCTCACAGTCCGGGTACACCTCGTTGATGATTTTCTGCTCCTCCGGTGTGCCCAGTTTGTCGCGTATGCGGTCGAAGACGCGTGCCAGCGACGGCTGATAGACGCGGAAGGAGTTTATTATCGTGTTGGCGCTCCAGATGAAGATGCCGGCATTCCAGAAGAAGTTGCTCTGCTGGATGTATTTGATGGCCGTCTCCAGTTCCGGTTTCTCACGGAACTTCATCACGCGGTATATTCCTTTGTTGCGTGCGCTGGCCTGTGCCATATCGGCTTCGATGTATCCGTAGCCGGTTTCGGGGCGTGTTGGTTTCATTCCGAGTGTTACGATAGCGTCCGACTCGCTTGTGAACTTCAGACAAGCGGTGATGACTCTTCGGAATTCTATTGGGTTGGTTACTATATGGTCGCTGGGGGCTACAACGATGTTAGCCTTCGGGTCAGCATTCTTTATTCTCCAGCTGACGTATGCTATGCATGGTGCCGTGTTACGGCGGCACGGCTCGCGGAGGATGTTCCCCACGGGGATCTCCGGCAACTGCTCGTGGACGATGGCAGCATAGCGGTCATTGGTTACTACCCATACGTTTTCCGGAGCGCAGATGCCCTCGAAGCGGTCGTATGTGAGCTGGAACAAGGTGCGTCCCACACCGAGGACGTCGATGAATTGCTTTGGGTGCTCGGCAGTGCTCATAGGCCAAAAGCGACTGCCGACGCCTCCTGCCATAATAACTAGATGATTCATTAACTTGTAGTTATAACTGTATTTAGGTACAAAGGTATAAAAAAAATGCAAAAAGACAATTTTATCCATTACCTTTTTGCATTTCCTGTTGTTGTAATCGTTTGTTGTAATCGGCTGGCGGGGCGAGGACAGTCTCCTGAACCCCATAGAACTCTCTCTGACTTCCAGCTAAAAGTTGGATGACCAAAACACCTTTAAACCCTTGCAGGGTGGGGAAGATCCCTCCATACAAGTGGCTAGTCTCCGTTCCTTTTCCGGTAGTGGGGGGAGGCGTCAGAGGCTCTCCTTGAGCAGTTCTTTCCAGCGCGCGTAGGCATCGAGGTAACTGGCGCGCTCGCTGTCGTTGGGCTCAATTACTTTGAGCTTCTGGAGCGTTCCGAAGGCCTCTGTGTTGTCCTTGTACAGTCCGCAGCCTATTCCGGCGGCCTTGGCGGCTCCCGCCGCACCGTCGGTGGCGTAGAGCTCTATGGTAGCTCCGCTGACGTTGGCCAGCGTGTCGCGGAAGATACGGCTCAGGAACATGTTGGCACTTCCTGCGTGTATTTTCTTTATCTCCATTCCCATCTGCTGCATGACCTCCATGCCGTAGCAGAACGAGAAGACGATGCCCTCCTGTGCAGCACGGATGATATGAGCGCGGTTGTGCTTGTTGAAGTTCAGTCCGTGAACGGAGCAGTTTACCTCTTTGTTCTCCAGAACGCGCTCGGCACCGTTGCCGAACGGGATTACCGTCACTCCGTCGGCACCAACGGGTACTGTGGAGGCGACGTCGTTCATCTCAGTGTATGAGAGGTCCGGGACGATGTTGCGGTGCACCCATGCGTTGAGGATACCTGTGCCGTTGATGCAGAGCAGCACTCCGAGACGGTCCTCGTCGGTGGTGTAGTTGACGTGTGCGAAGGTGTTCACGCGCGACTTCTTATCATAGTTGACATTGCCCAGCACACCGTAGACGACGCCGCTGGTGCCTGCTGTCGAGGCTATTTCTCCCGGGTTGAAGACGTTCAGTGAGACTGCATTGTTAGGCTGGTCTCCAGCACGGTAGGAGATTGGCGTGCCCTCCTTTAGGCCGAGCTCCTTGGCAGCCTCGGCCGAGACGGTGCTCTGCACGCTGAATGTCGGTACGATGTCGGGCAGCAGGTCCTCGCTGAAGCCGAAGTAGTCGAGCAGGAACTTCGCCGGCTTCTTTTCCTTGAAGTCCCATGCGATGCCCTCGGAGAGTCCGCTGATGGTGGTGTTTATCTCTCCCGATAGCTTCATGGCGATGTAGTCTCCGGGGAGCATCGCCTTGTGGATTTTCGCGAACAGCTCCGGTTCGTTGTCCTTCACCCATGCCAGTTTTGCCAGCGTGAAGTTTCCCGGTGAGTTCAGCAGGTGAGAGAGACATCTCTCCGCTCCCAGTTCCTCGAAGGCCTTCTCGCCGTAGGGCACAGCCCTGGAGTCGCACCAGATGATGCTTGGCCTGAGAACGTTCTGCTCCTTGTCGACGCATACCAGTCCGTGCATCTGGTATGAGATGCCGATGGCTGCGATGTCGTCGCCTTTGGCGCCGGTCTCCGCCATGATGCTGTTCAGCGCCAGCTTGGCGTTCTCCCACCACATGGCCGGGTCCTGTTCGGCCCATCCGGCCTTCACCGCCATGATGGGTGCCTCGGTCTCAGGGAAATGAGTGTCTGCTGCTACTTTTCCGGTTTCAGCGTCGACCAGGGAAGCCTTTACGCTGCTGCTCCCTACGTCGAGTCCAAGTAAATATCTTCTTGTCATAAACTGTTTTTTTAGGTAGTTATTCAGTGAGTATTATTTTCAGAGATTGGTTGTCTGTATATTGTTTGGTAAGAACAAGGATGCTGCTGTACTTATGGCAGCGCATGGGGTGTGGCTCTTAGAAGAGGTTCAGGCTCAGCTCCTGCGCCGGTCCAGGTTTTTTCTCCTCGTCTTTCTCGGTGAAGTATTCCTGGAGTTTGAGTTTTGTCTTCCTCGATTTGAGGTTCAGGCGGTATCTGCCGTAGCCGACTTTCTCGATGGTGTCGTTGCTGCTGCGGCTGTGGTAGGCGAGGTAGCGCTGCACCGCCTGGCTTATCTCGTCCTTGTCGGCTGACTGGAAGAAGGAGTTGTTGGCGTTGAAGACGTGGCGTGCTATCTTCCTTACGGACAGTCCGCCGTCGCCGGCCTCCTGCAAGACCTTGAATATGTCCTTCTCGTATGTCATCAGTTATGTTTCTGTTTCTGTGTTCTTATGCAGATAAAGAAAAAGAGTCGCTCTATGACCTAGAACGGCTCTTTTTGTTCTTTATTGCCTTTAGGCGAAGACTTTATTAAGCCAGAGTGACTTTACCGTCCTCGTCCTTGATCTTGCCTTCTTTGAAAAGCCAGCCTATTCCAAGGTAGACTTCCTCGTCGTTGATTTTTGCTGCCTTAGCGATCTCAGCTACTGTCTGTGGCTTGCCGGCTGCTGCGAGAGCCTGGTAGACATCACCAGCCTTGTAACCGACGTTTGTAGCGTCGAGCAGTACTTCTGTCTTGGCTGCCTTTGTAGTTGTCTTTCTCACGGCGGCTTTTCTCGGAGCTGCCTTTCTTGTTGTTGCTGTTGCTTTCTTCTCTGTCATAACTTTACTATTTTAGAATGTAGATATTTCTCAATAAAAACTTATTATTTTATACCTTACGGTGCAAAATTACCATTTTTTATTTACAAATGTCAACTCAAACCATAGAAAAGTTATGCAAAAAGCGGATGAACGTCGTAAATTACTGATTTTCTTGATGTAAGTCAACCTTTATCTGCAACTCATCGAGCTGTTTCTGGTCGAGCTCCGACGGTGCGTCGAGCATTACATCACGCCCCGAGTTGTTCTTCGGGAATGCTATGCAGTCGCGGATGCTGTCGAGTCCGGCGAGGATGCTCACGAAGCGGTCCAGTCCGAAGGCGAGTCCAGCGTGAGGTGGTGCTCCGTACTTGAAGGCGTTCATGAGGAAGCCGAACTGGGCCTCCGCGCGCTCCGGAGTGAAGCCGAGCACCTCGAACATCTTTTCCTGCAGGTTAGTGTCGTGGATACGCAGTGAGCCTCCGCCGACCTCGATGCCGTTGCAAACGAAGTCATAAGCCTTTGCGCGCACCTTCTCCGGATGCTCGTCGAGGAGTGGGATGTCGTCGGGGTTCGGCATGGTGAACGGATGGTGTGTTGCCATCAGGCGCTGCTCCTCATCGCTCCACTCGAAGAGTGGGAAGTCGATGATCCACAGACATTTGAATGTATTCTTGTCGCGCAGTCCCAGACGGTCGCCCATCTCCAGACGGAGTGAGCACAGCTGGACGCGTGTCTTGTTGGCGTTGTCGCCAGAGAGGATGAGGACGAGGTCGCCGTCCTTGGCACCCATCACCTCCTTTATCTCTGCGAGAGTCTCCGGAGAGTAGAATTTGTCGATGGAGCTCTTCACTGTTCCGTCGGCGTTGTACTTGATGTATACCAGGCCCTTGGCGCCGACTTGCGGCCTCTTGACGAAGTCGGTGAGCTCGTTGAGCTGCTTGCGGCTGTAGTCGGCACACCCCGGCACACATATTCCACCGATATACTTCGCCTCGTTGAAGACGGAGAAGTCGCCTTTTCCGTTGAAGGCGTCCTTGAGTTCCACGAATTCCATTCCGAAACGCAGGTCCGGCTTGTCGCTGCCGAAGCGTCTCATGGCCTCGGCCCATGTCATCTGCTGCAGAGGTTTCGGCAGGTCTACGCCGCGTATTTCCTTGAAGAGCATGCGGCACATCTCCTCGAAGAGGTTGATGACGTCGTCCTGGTCGACGAACGACATCTCGCAGTCGACCTGTGTGAACTCCGGCTGGCGGTCAGCACGCAGGTCCTCGTCGCGGAAGCACTTTACAATCTGGAAGTAGCGGTCCATGCCGGCCACCATGAGGAGCTGCTTCAGTGTCTGCGGACTCTGTGGAAGAGCATAGAATTGTCCCGGATTCATGCGTGAAGGCACTACGAAGTCGCGTGCGCCCTCCGGTGTGGAGCCTATGAGCATCGGTGTCTCTATCTCCATGAACTGCCTCTCGTCGAGGAAGTTTCTTATCAGTATCGTCATGCGATGGCGCAGTTCGAGGTTCTTTCTCACTGCCGGCCGTCTGAGGTCGAGGTAGCGGTACTTCATCCTCAGGTCGTCGCCACCGTCGGTATTGTCCTCGATGGTGAACGGTGGTGTGAGGGATGGACTTAGCACGTTCAGTTCCGATGCAATAATCTCGATGTCGCCAGTAGGCAGCTTCGGGTTCTTGCTCTGTCGCTCGTTAACGGTTCCTTTCACCTGGATGCAGTATTCTCGTCCGAGGCTGTTGGCCTTGTCGCAGAGGTCTTTGTCTATGGCCTCGTTGAAAACAATCTGGGTTATACCGTAACGGTCACGGAGGTCCACGAACGTCATGCCTCCCATTTTACGTATGCGCTGTACCCATCCGGCCAATGTTACATTCTTGCCGGCGTCGCTAATGCGGAGCTCTCCGCATGTGTTTGTACGATACATAGTCTATTAAATATAATGTATATTATAAGTTTATTGTCTGTTTGGAGCACTTGGCCCGTTTCCTGTGGTCAGCTCCTTTTCGTCAGCCTCTCCTCCGGCCCGTTTTGCAGGTTTCGGAAGGGCGACATGCAAAGGTAGTGAATTATTTCAATCTTACAAAAATAAAGCGGGATAAAATAAATCTGCTGCCTTCTGCGGTCTTATTTCTTACCGAAGGAGTGGAACCACTTCAGCGGTTTCTTTATCAGCTTCTTCAGTGCGCTTTCCTTCTTCTGTGCCGGTGCCATTGTATCCTCGCGGATGTCGTACTTAGTGGAGCGGTACTGTCCTTCAGTTCTGTTGTCGCTGCGTTGTCCCTTTCCGTTGCCGTTTTTCAGCTTTCCCTGACCTTCACGCTTTGTCTTGTTGCGGTTCGGCTTCCGGTTATTGTCAGTCGGCTGTTCCTTTGCTGTGGACTGCTGGCCTTTTGCGCGTCGCTGATTTTTCCCGCCGTTCTGTTGCTGGTCCTTTCCGCCCTTCTTGTCCTGAGGCTTCTGTCCCTTGCGGCCACGGCTGTTGCTGCCTTCCTGGTTGTCGGCACGTTTCTTGCCGTCGTTCTGGCGTGCTGTGTTGTCCTGTCCGTCCCTGTTGTCCTGGCGGTTCTGACGCTTCTGACGGCGCTGTCCGTTGTCTTTTCCGTCCTTGCCGCCGTTTCTCTCAGCGTCGCTGCCCTCTGCGGGCTTGCGTCCTCCGCGGTTGTTGCGTTCCTTCTTGTCCTTATGACTCTGACGGTCGCGGTCCTTACGGCGACGGCTCTTCGCCGTGGAGCGGCGGTATTCCGGTGCCTCGCCGAGACCTTCGGGCAGTGGCAGCTTCTCGACTTCCTTCTCCAGGAACTTCTCTATCTGCTGGAAGTAAATCATGTCGTCGTCGCTGATGAGCGTGATGGCACTGCCGTCCCTCTCTGCGCGTGCCGTTCTGCCGATACGGTGTACGTAGTCCTCTGCGTCGTGTGGCACGTCGTAGTTGATGACCATCTGTATGTCGTCGATGTCGATGCCTCTGGCGATGATGTCCGTGGCCACGATGACGTCGTACTGTCCGCTCTTGAATTTGAACATCATGTCGTCGCGCTCGGCTTGTCCGAGGTCGGAGTGCATCTCACCGCAGTTTATCTTCATCCTCTGCAGTGCGCCGGCCACCTGCTTAACTTTCATCTTTGAGCCGCAGAAGATGATAACGCGTTTCAGGTCGTTGTTCTTGAAGATGTCCTTTACGATGCCCAACTTCTGGGTCTCATGGCAGACGTATGCCATCTGATGGATTTTCTCCGCTGGTTTACTCACTGCCAGTTTCACTTCCACCGGGTTCTTGAGCAGCGTCTTGGCCAGGTCCTCAATCTTCTTTGGCATTGTTGCCGAGAACATTATTGTCTGGCATGTCTCCGGGAGCTTCTTGGCTATTGTCATAATGTCCTCCGAGAAGCCCATGTCGAGCATGCGGTCGGCCTCGTCGAGGATGAAGAAGCTCACCTGGCTGAGGTCTACGTTGCCGAGGGAGATATGTGAGATGAAGCGTCCCGGGGTGGCTATCACCACGTCGGCACCGAGCTGCAGACTCTTCAACTCCTGGTCGTAGCGGTTTCCGTCGTTGCCGCCATAGACGGCGACGCTGCTCACGCCGTCGAGATAATAGGCAAAGCCCTGCATGGCCTGGTCTATCTGCTGTGCCAGTTCACGTGTTGGGCTCATGACGATACAGTTTATCTTGTTCTCTGGGTAGCCGCCGTCGGCGAGCTTACTCAGTACCGGCAGCAGGTAAGCCGCCGTCTTTCCCGTTCCTGTCTGCGCCACGCCGAGGACGTCGCGGCCGGAGAGGATTTCTGGGATACATTTCTCTTGTATTGGTGTGCAGTCTTCGAAGCGCATGTCGTAGAGAGCGTCGAGGACTCCGTCGTTTAAATCTAAATCTTCAAATTTCATGTTTTCTTTTCTTTTTTGGGTTGGAGGGGTGATAGAGGCTATAGAAGCTATAGAAGCTATAGGAACTATAGAAGCTATAGGAACTATAGAAACTATAGAAGCTATAGATACTATAGAGACTATAGGAACTATAGAGACTATAGAAGCTATAGGGGCGAGGGTGGGGCGTTAGTTCGGTGCCTGTCGGTAGCAGAAGAAGGCAATCACCGCGAAGAGGATGTTTGGTATCCATGCGGCGAGCATCGGCGGTGCATCAGCGTTGATGGCAAAGGTCGCCGAGACCGTCTGGAGCATGATGTATCCGAAGCTCAGGGCCAGTCCTATTCCCAGGTAGAGGCCCATGCCCCCTTTGCGCTTCCTCGCCGAGAGCGACGCGCCGATGATGGTGAGGATGAATGATGCGAACGACATCGCAATGCGTTTGTGGAATTCCACCTCATATTGCTTCACGTTTGCCGCACCCCTTGACGTCTGCTTGGAGATGTAGTCGAGCAGCTCCGGGCTCGTGAACGTCTCCTGCTGTCCTTTGGAGTAGATGAGGTCTGCCGGTTCCATGAGCAGCATCGTGTCCTTCTCCGCTCCCATCTGGATGTTCTCCTTCAGTCCCTTTAGCACGCGTACCTTCCAGTTCATGGCTTTCCAGTGATATTTTGTGTCGGAGATGGTGTCATACTGTATCTCGCTGGCCGTCATGTGACTTATGAGCTTCTTGTCCTGGAACTTGTCGAGGCTGAAGCCGAAGCCACGTTTCATGTTGTCGTCGTAGTGCTGGATGTATACCACTGTGTTCTTGCTCAACTTGAACTGTACGTTCTCGGCCGCGTCGGTAACCTTGTTGCGTCGGTAGCGGTTCTCAAACTGCTGTCGTATGATGGTTCCGTGTGGTATGACGTAGCTGTTGAGGTAGAACGTTGTTGCGGCGATGAGCACACAGGTGAACATATACGGCCGGAGGAGACGGCGGAACGACATACCCGTGGCCATCATGGCGATAATCTCCGAGTTGCCGGCGAGCTTCGAGGTGAAATATATCACCGCGATGAACACGAACAGCGGGCTGAAGAGGTTCGAGTAGTACGGAATGAAGTTTGCGTAGTAGTCGAAGATGATAGCGCGCCACGGTGCGTGATACTGCGTGAACTTCGACAGGTTCTCGTTGAAGTCGAAGACTATTGCGATGGTGATGATGAGGATAATGGAGAAGACGTACGTGCCTATGAACTTCTTTATGATGTAGAAGTCGAGCAGGCTTATGTATCGCCTTGGGTTCAGCCATCGTGCTATAGCCAGAAGAACCTTCGCCAGCACCCTTCCCACGGGTCGTAGCCACGTGGTGTGGGCGCATATCCACGCCCACAGTCGCCGGAGCCATTGCAGGTGTCTGCGCGTGGTGCGCAGAGTCCTTAGCAGCTTGTGGTATTTCCTTATCCTTTTATATTCCATTTTTTGGTGTTTTTTTATAGGAGCTATAGGGGCTATAGAAGCTATAGGGGCTATAGAGACTATAGGAGGCTATAGAAGCTATAGGAGGCTATAGAAACTATAGGGGCTACAGAAGCTATAGAAGGCTATAGGCGGTTAGCGCCTGCGGCCGAGGTTGTCGATGACAGAAGCCTTCCATTTTGTGAAGTCGCCGGCGAGGATGTGGTTTCTTGCGTCGGTGACGAGGCGGAGATAGAAGGCCAGGTTGTGGATGCTCGCTATCTGCATGGCCAGGAGCTCTTTCGCCTTGAAAAGATGATGGAGATACGCCTTTGTCGTTGTGCGGTCTATCTCGCATCCTGTCTCGTCGAGTGGTGAGAAGTCCATCTCCCATTTCTTATTCTTCATGTTCATCGTCCCCTCGTAGGTGAAGAGCATCGCGTTACGGCCGTTGCGCGTCGGCATGACACAGTCGAACATATCCACTCCACGCTCTATAGCTTCGAGGATGTTCTGAGGTGTGCCGACACCCATGAGGTATCTGGGCTTGTCCTTTGGCAGTATGGCGTTGACGACCTCTATCATGTCGTACATCACCTCTGTGGGCTCACCTACGGCGAGACCTCCTATGGCGTTGCCTTCCGCTCCTTTGTCGGCCACGAACTTCGCCGCTTCCTGCCTGAGGTCCTTGTAGGTACATCCTTGGACTATTGGGAAGAGGCTCTGATGATAGCCGTAGAGCGGCTCTGTCTCATTGAACCGTTTTATGCATCTGTCGAGCCAACGCTGTGTCATGGCAAGGCTGTTCTTGGCATACTGGTAGTCGCTGAGGCCAGGAGGACACTCATCGAGAGCCATCATGATATCGGCGCCGATGATGCGCTCCGTGTCCATGACGCTCTCCGGTGAGAAGAAATGTTTCGAGCCGTCGATATGACTGCGGAACTCGCATCCCTCCTCACTGAGTTTCCTGATGCCTGTGAGGGAGAAGACCTGAAAGCCACCGGAGTCGGTGAGAATAGGCCGTTCCCATCCGTTGAAGCCATGCAGTCCGCCAGCAGCCTTAAGAGTCTCCAGCCCCGGCCGGAGGTAGAGATGGTACGTGTTGCCGAGGATAATCTGCGCTTTTATCTCGTCGCGCAGCTCACGGAAGTGCACTGCCTTCACGGCTCCTTCGGTACCTACTGGCATGAAGATTGGGGTGAGGATTTGTCCGTGGTCGGTTGTTATTATTCCGGCGCGGGCGTCGGAAGCGTCGTCGGTGTGTTGAAGTTCGAATTTCATTGAGTTGAGTTTTTTTTCTTTTGCGGTGGGGTAGGGGCTATAGAAGCTATAGGGGCTATAGGAGCTATAGGAAGCTATAGGGGCTATAGGAGCTATAGGAAGCTATAGGAGCTATAGGAAGCTATAGGAGCTATAGGAGCTATAGGAAGCTATAGGGGCTATAGGGGCTATAGGAAGCTATAGAAGCTATAGAGGCTATAGGGCGGAAGCTACTTGCCCTTGGCTGAGAGGGCGGCAGGATGGTCCTCGTCCTCCTTTACGGAGAGGTCGACGGGGTTGTCGACGATCTCATCGGTGAGGGCAAAGTCCCAGACCTCCTGGACGTTCTCCACGTAATGGAAAGTGACGCCCTGACGGTACTTCTCCGGAATTTCCTCAATGTCCTTCTTGTTCTCGCGGCACATCACGATGTCGGTGATGCCGGCGCGCTTTGCGGCAAGAATCTTTTCCTTGATGCCACCCACCGGAAGCACCTTTCCTCGCAGTGTTATCTCACCCGTCATGGCCGTGTTCTTACGCACCTTACGCTGTGTTATCGCTGAGGCTATCGACGTGGCGATGGTGATACCCGCCGATGGTCCGTCCTTCGGCGTGGCACCCTCCGGCACATGGATGTGGATGTTCCACTGTTCGAAGAGCCTGTAGTCGATGCCGAGGCTGTCGGCATGCGCCTTAACATACTCCAGAGCTATGATGGCACTCTCCTTCATCACGTCTCCGAGGTTTCCCGTCAGCGTTAGCTTGCTGCCCTTTCCTCGTGACAGCGATGTCTCGATGAAGAGTATCTCGCCTCCTACACTCGTCCAGGCCAGTCCCGTCACCACTCCGGCGTAGTCGTTGCCCTGGTAGACATCACGGTAGAACGGCTGTTTGCCGAGCAGTCCCTCTAGTTTGTCGGGGGTGATGCTGTGGTACTCCAGTTCTCCGTCGAGTGCTTTTTTGTACGCCATCTTCCTCATCGCTTTGTTTATCTGTTTCTCCAGTTGGCGCACGCCGCTCTCACGGGTGTAGTTCTCAATGATTTTTTCCAGAGCCTTCTTCGTGAACGAAATCTTCGGCTTGATATTCTCCAGTCCGTTGTTGGAGAGTTCTTTCGGTATGAGATGATGCTTTGCTATCTCCACCTTCTCCTCGGTGATATATCCGCTGAGCTCAATGATTTCCATTCTGTCGAGCAGCGGCCGCGGAATGGTGTTGAGGTCGTTGGCCGTGGCGATGAACATCACGTGCGAAAGATCGTAGTCGACATCGAGGTAGTTATCGTGGAAGGCATTATTCTGCTCAGGGTCGAGGACCTCGAGGAGTGCTGACGACGGATCGCCGTTGACGGTGGCCTGTGTCACCTTGTCGATTTCGTCGAGTATGAACACGGGATTGCTGGAGCCTGCCTTCTGTATGCTCTTTATGATACGTCCCGGCATGGCTCCGATGTATGTGCGCCGGTGTCCGCGTATCTCCGCCTCGTCGTGGAGACCGCCGAGTGAGATGCGGACATACTTCCGCTTCAGTGCCTCGGCGATGCTTTTCCCGAGTGATGTCTTTCCCACTCCGGGAGGACCGTAGAGGCATAGGATAGGACTCTTGAGGTTGCCCTTCAGTTGCAGCACGGCGATGTATTCGAGGATACGCTCCTTGACCTTCTCCATGCCGTAGTGGTCGCGGTCGAGGACGCGTCGTGCCCTGTGCAGGTCGAGGTCATCCTCGGTGTACTCGTTCCACGGCAGCGACACAAGCGTCTGCAGATACGTCATCTGCACGTTGTAGTCGGGGCTCTGTGGGTTGAGGTTGTCGAGTTTCGAGAGTTCCTTTTCGAAGACCTTCTTTGTCTCCTCCGACCACTTCCGTGTCCGCGCCTTCTCCACGAGTTCCTTACGCTCCGGACTGCCGTTCTCGTCGCCAAGCTCTTCCTGGATATTCTTTATCTGCTGGTGCAGGAAATAGTCGCGCTGCTGTGCGTTGAGGTCCTCATGAGTCTTCATGCGGATCTGCTGCATCAGTCCGAGAAGCTGGTTCTCGCGGTTCAGTATCTTCAGCAGTTCAAAGAGACGCCCTTTGACACTGTCCATGTCGAGCAGCCTTGTCTTGTCCTCGAGACTCAGCGGCAGTGTGGAGCAGGTGTAGTTGATGCGTGTTATAGGGCTTTCGATGTTGCTGATGGCGAACTCTGCCTCGTTGGGTATGTCGTCGCTCTGTTGGATATAGTCTTTGACAGCCCTTTTGAGGTCGTCGTTGGCCGTGATCCATTCCTTGTCGTCCTCCTCAGGTAGCTGTTCTTTGGCCGAGGAGACATGTCCGAAGAAATACGGACTTATCTCCGTTATGCTGTCCAGGTGGGCGCGTCCCAAAGCCTGTATGATGGCGGTGTGCATGCCATCGCTTCCCGGCATCTCCACGACTTTGATGAGTCTTGCGAAGACACCGATGTGGTTGATGTCGTCTTCCGTAGGCTCCTGGATGCTCTCGTCTTTCTGGTTGAAGACGCCGAAGACCATCCCCTCTTTCTTTTCGATTTTCTTCGTGAGTGCAATGCTCTTCTTGCGCCCGATGATGACCGGGCTGATAATGCCTGGGAAGAGCACTATGTTACGGGTGACGAGTATCGGCATATCGCCGTCAGCGGTGATGCTGAACAGGTTATTTATATCGCCTTTTATTTCGGCGACCATCTGAATGCTTTGCGTTTTCTGCATTTAGTTTTGTTCTGAGATTTCTCTATATTACTATTTTTCCTCAATTAGCGTGCAAAGGTACTAATAAAAAAGCGATTTTATGCCTTAAGAGATGTATAAAATATTAAAAATAACAGGTATAAGCTATTTAATGTAAAAGTCTTTCGTAAGGTTATGATACCATTCCGATCGCCCGCCACTGTCGTTGCTGAGCACTTCCTCTCTTTCCTGATAGTCGGTGGCAAATCCCTTGACAAGCTCTACCATGAAACGGCTTACGGGCTTACCCTTTTTTGTTCTTAGACATAGCAGCTTTCGTACGGTAAATCCGTTGATTATCGCTTCCGCCTCAATATCCTCACGGGCACTCTCCGGCCCTATCAGCGACAGTGTGCCGCCGTCCTTGAGCAGATGCTTGGAACAAGCTGTCAGGTCTCTGAAGCTCAGCGTGTCGGTGTGTCGGGCGAGGGTGCGCTTGACGTTGCCTGATTTTAAAGATTTTTGAAAATATGGTGGGTTGCTGACGATGGCATCGAAGGAAGCCTCCTTGGTTGACGCGGCATACTCCTGCAGTGCCTTGCAGATGATTTCTATCCTTTCTGCGAAAGGGGACGCTGCGACGTTGTTCTCCGCCTGACGGCAGGCGTCGCCGTCGATGTCGAGGGCTGTGATGGTGGCGCCGCTAAAGCGTTGTGCCATCATCAGTGCGATGAGGCCGCTGCCCGTGCCGATGTCGAGGATGCGGTGGCCTCCTGCTGCCCATGCGCCGAGCAGCACGCCGTCGGTGCCTACTTTCATTGCCGTCATGCTGTCGTCGACGGAGAAGGTCTTGAAGGTGAACATGATTCTCTCTGGTGGTTGCTGGGTTTTTTTATAGGGGCTATAGGAAGCTATAGGGGCTATAGAAGCTATAGAAACCATAGGAAGCTATAGGGGCTATAGAAGCTGTTAAATCGTGAAGGTGCGCTTGAGGAGCTTTTGGAACCGTTTGCCCTGGGTCATTACCGAGGCGCGCAGGCTGTCGATATCGTAGAAGAACTCCGAGAAGGCTGTCTGCAGGGCGTTGGGCTGCCGTGCCGCCTTGTTGGCATTCTTGTTGACAACGATGTTGATGCCCTGCTTGTGTACCGCTATCTCCACGTCGGCGCCGGTCATCTTTGGGTCGCCGTCGAAGTGTATCAGTCCAGGCTCTGAGCGGTGTATCATTATCTGCTCGGCCTTGAAACTCTTTATTTTCATGTTTTTGTCGAGCGTCTTGTTGAAGAGCTCTAAGGCCACCTGCGGAGCGTCGACAATGGCGAATGGCTCCATGACGATGACATCGAGGAAACCGTCGCTCATTGATGCCTGTGGCGCTATAAAGGCGTTGTTGCCGTACTGTGAGGCGTTGGCCACGCTGATGAGGAACGCTTTGTAATGGCTCGTGCCGTCCTTGTCGATGATCTCGTAAGTCTCCGGTTTGTAGCGCAGTCCTTCCTCCAATACCTTCTGCACGTAGGCCACAGGACCGCGCCGGCCGTTCTCGGCAAACTTCATGCTTATGAACGCGTCGAAGCCCATGCCACAGGTGCAGAAGAACGGCATGGCGTTTATCGTGCCGTAGTCGAGTTTGTGGACCTCACCATCGTTGAGGATGCCTATGGCCTTTTCCATGTCCATCGGTATCATCAGGTGGCGTGCCAGACCGTTTCCGGAACCGCAGGGCAGCAGACCCAGTGCCGTGTCGGTGTGTACAAGTGCCTTTCCGACCTCGTTGACCGTTCCGTCGCCACCCACGGCCACCACGATGTCATCGCCACGGTATGCCGCCTGATGAGCTATCTCCGTGCCGTGTCCGGCATACTGTGTCTCCTCGATGGTGTAGGTGTATTTGCTCTTGTCGAGATATCTGTCGATGAGTGCCGGCACGCCCGCTTTGCTGACGGTACCGGAGATGGGATTGAGTATGAACGTGATATGTTTCATAGTAGAAGTATTTAACTGCGTGTAAATTGCAAAGTTACGCAAAATGCTTGAGATTACCCTTTTTATGGTGAAAAAAATAACAGCTATTCAATATTTCCCGAAAAAAATTGTGCCTTTATCCAAAATATTTGTAACTTTGCAGCCTAATAATTTGCAATCCGCAGATTGCACCTTTTTTATATAACAAAATGGGACAATTACAAGAAAGGTATAAGAATTACCGTGAGCCTCAGAAGTTCATGAAAGAAGGAGTATATCCTTATTTCCGTGAGATTACAAGTAAGCAGAGCACTGAGGTCACTGATATCAATGGACATAAGATACTGATGTTCGGTTCCAATGCCTACACAGGCTTGACTAATGACCCGCGCGTCATAGAGGCTGCACACAAGGCACTCGACAAATACGGTTCGGGATGTGCCGGCAGCCGTTTCCTTAATGGAACACTCGACATCCATGTCCAGTTGGAGAAGGAGCTTGCCGAGTACGAGCATAAGGACGACGCACTGTGCTTCTCAATGGGATTTGCCGTAAACTCCGGAGTGATACCGGCTGTTGTCGGTCGTGGCGATTATATCATCTGTGATGACCGCGACCATGCCAGCATTGTCGACGGACGACGTCTGAGCTTCGCCACATCACTGCACTACAAGCATAACGACATGGAAGACTTGGAGCGTGTGCTGATGAAACTGCCACACGACGCCGTGAAGCTCATCGTCGTTGACGGTGTCTTCTCTATGGAAGGCGACCTCGCAAAACTTCCTGAGATTGTAGAGCTGAAGAAGAAATACAACTGCTCGCTGATGGTCGACGAGGCACATGGTCTCGGCGTCTTCGGAAAAGAGGGTCGTGGTGTCTGCGATCATTTCGGTGTTACCGACGACGTGGACCTTATCATGGGAACCTTCTCCAAGAGCCTTGCTTCTGTCGGAGGTTTCATTGCCGGCGACAAGGATACCATCAACTATATCCGTCATAACTGCCGCACCTACATCTTCTCGGCCAGCGACTCTCCTGCTTCTACGGCAGCAGCCATGGAGGCTCTGCATATCATCCGTACCGAGCCGCAGCGTCAGCAGCATCTGTGGGACGTTACCAAGTATGCCCTGACACGTTTCCGTGAGGAGGGCTTCGAGATTGGTGATACCGAGAGTCCTATTATACCGTTGTATGTCCGCGATATAAACAAGACCTTCCTTGTCACCAAGCTCGCCTACGAGGCTGGTGTGTTCATCAACCCGGTAATCCCACCGGCATGTGCTCCGCAGGATACTCTCGTGCGCTTTGCGCTGATGGCCACTCATACCAATGAGCAGGTTGAGGAGGGTGTGCGCCGCTTGAAGAAGATTTTCGTTGAGCAGGGCATCATCAAAGGATAGGTTATAGTAAATTCAACATAGGGTTAATATTTTTGTTCCCATCCGACTGCGTGATGCCGTTGGATGGGTTTTTTATTTCTGTGAAAACCATAGAATTATTTTTTTTAAGAAAAACTGTCGGAAAATTTTGTGGTTAGCAAAAAATGTAGTACCTTTGCACTCGCAAAAAGGGAACAGCCCTTCGGGAAGTAGCGCAGTCCGGTAGCGCTCCTGGTTTGGGACCAGGTGGTCGCAGGTTCGAATCCTGTCTTCCCGACATACGAAGCATCGCAAACAGCGGTGCTTTTTTTCTATCCGTTATTTACCCTTTATCAACGGAATTTCCTGCTTCCAGGAACTTCCTGTATTCCGTAGCTTTCTATTTTCAGTGCTTAATTTTTGTTTTGCAGTATCAGGTTCTATCTAACTCTCCGAAAATGGGAGAGTATGATTACCTTTAGCACATGGAGGATGGGGATAAACCCCACCCCTACATTGGGAGTCATAGGTATAAAAAAGGTTTATGAAGCGGCCCATACATTGTGGACCAGATATATTATCGGCCCATGGAAGGGAAAAGCCTTTACGTCAGTGTTATATCGCGAAGTAGCTGTTGAGGTCCTCGATGGAGGAGGGCGTGACGGAGTCTATATCCTTGATGATATGTCCTGCTTCCATTAAAAGGATACGCGTGCTGATGTCGACGACATGCTGGAGGTTATGGCTTGAGACGATAATTGTCGCGTCGTTCTCCTTCTGATAGTCGGTGAGGAGCTTCTTAAGGTATTCCTGTCCTGTAGGGTCAAGGAAGTTGAAGGGCTCATCGAGGATGACGATATCCGGTTTCCCGATAAGCGCTGCGATGATGCCTATCTTTTGCTTGTTTCCTGCCGAGAAGTTCCTGATATATTTGTTTTGTCCTATTATCTCATTGTTCGTGAAACCATCTACACGGTTCAGTAGAGTCTGAAGGTCTTCCCTGCTGACGTTGTCGACCTTTGCAATGAACTCGAAGTATTCCTCCGGTGTCAGATAGTCGATGAGGAATCTGTCGTCGAGGAACGCTCCCGTCCATTGTTTCCACTTTTCTGATTTTTTAGGGTCGACGCCGTTGAGCTGTACCTCTCCTTCGTCGGGGCAGAGGAGGTCGAGCATTAAACGAAGCAGGGTGGTCTTCCCGGCTCCGTTGTTTCCAACGAGACCGAGGAGACCACCCTGCGGGATATTTAGTTCCGGGATGTCGACGGCGGTGACTGTCCCGAAAGACTTTCTTAGGTTTCTGATAGATATTGCCATGGGCTGGAGGGTTTATAGAAGCTATAGAAACTATAGAGACTATAGAAGCTATAGAAGCTATAGATACTATAGAGACTATAGATACTATAGAGACTATAGATACTATAGAGACTATAGAAACTATAGAGGCTATAGGTGCTATGGGGGGTATAGAGCCCATGGAGGCTGAAGCCTCCATGGGGTTAATTATCGGATGTTGCGGCCGTGGCAGTTCTTGAACTTTTTACCGCTTCCGCAAGGACACGGGTCGTTAGGACGCGGCATCTTCTCAGCGCGGTATGGCACGTGGTTCACCTGCGAGCCATTCTCACGGGTGTCCTGAGCTGCTGCAGCCTGCTGAGCGCGACGCTCACGCTCCTCGTCGAGGTTCTCCTTCTGCTCGTTGTACCTCTGGCTGCGCTCCTCCGGTGCCGCCTCCTGTACAGGAGCCTGCTGCTGCATCTCCGGTATCTGTGCGCGCATGAGGATGCTTGCTATGCGGTCGTACATATCGTCGATCATATCATCCCAGATATGCGCACTCTCCAGTTTGAAGACCACCAGTGGGTCCTTCTGCTCGTATGACGCGTTCTGTACGCTGTGGCGCAGGTCGTCGAGCTGTCGGAGGTTTTCCTTCCAGTCGTCGTCGATGATGCGGAGCATGGTAACCTTCTCAAACTGCTTCACGACAGATTTTCCTTCCGTGTCGTAAGCCTCTTTGAGGTCGCAAGGCACGTTGTATATGCGCTTTCCGTCGGTGAACGGCACCATGATACGCTCGTAGATAGCGCCCTGGGTCTCATAGACCTGCTTGATGATAGGCCATGCCACGCTCTGTACGCGGTCGGTCTTGCGCTTGAACGATGCCATAGCATCCTGATAAGCGCGCTCAGCGAGGTCGCTCTTGTTGCCGGAGTCAAACTCCTCGGCGTCGAATGGCACCTCCATGGCGAGGACCTTGAGGAACTGCTCCTTCACGCCTTCGTAGTCGTTCTTCTCTATGATGTTCAGCACACGGTCCCAGATAACGTTTGCGATGTCCATGCCTATGCGCTCTCCCATGAGAGCGTGGCGCCGTTTCTCATAGATGACGGTACGCTGCTTGTTCATCACATCATCGTATTCGAGCAGGTGCTTACGGATACCGAAGTTGTTCTCCTCGACCTTCTTCTGTGCGCGTTCGATGCTCTTTGATATCAGCGGCGACTCGATACGTTCTCCGTCCTCAAGTCCCATGCGGTCCATCCACCGTGCTATCTTCTCCGAGCCGAACAGACGCATGAGCTTGTCCTCCAGTGAGACGTAGAACACTGATGAACCCGGGTCGCCCTGACGTCCGGCACGACCGCGAAGCTGACGGTCCACACGGCGGCTCTCGTGGCGCTCTGTTCCGATGATGGCCAGACCACCGGCAGCTTTCACCTCCGGCGACAGCTTGATATCGGTACCACGTCCTGCCATGTTGGTGGCGATGGTTACGGCACCCTTGCCGTTTGTCGACTGACCGGCGAGTGCAACGATCTGTGCCTCCTTCTGGTGCAGTTTAGCGTTGAGCACCTGATGTGGTATGTTGCGCATCTTCAGCATCTTGCTCAGCAACTCAGAAATCTCCACTGATGTGGTACCGACAAGACATGGACGGCCGCTGTTGCGCATAGCCTCTATCTCGTCGATTACAGCTTTATACTTCTCGCGTGCTGTCTTGTAGACACGGTCGTCGAGGTCCTTACGTATCACCGGCTTGTTGGTCGGTATCTCCACGACGTCGAGCTTGTAGATGTCCCAGAACTCACCGGCCTCTGTTGATGCTGTACCGGTCATTCCGGCCAGCTTATGGTACATACGGAAATAGTTCTGCAGTGTGATGGTTGCGAAGGTCTGTGTGGCAGCCTCCACCTTGACGTGCTCCTTAGCCTCTATAGCCTGGTGCAGTCCGTCGCTCCATCGTCTGCCTTCCATGATACGTCCTGTCTGCTCGTCGACAATCTTCACCTCACCGTCCATGACGACATACTCGTCGTCCTTGTTGAACATGGTATATGCCTTAAGCAGCTGCTGCAATGTATGTACACGCTCACTCTGAACGCCGTAGTATGACATCATCTCATCCTTCTTGTCGACGTACTGCTCGTCGGAGAGCTTGCCTTCTTCGTGTTCCTTCTCCAGGTGAGAGAGCTGTGTGGTGATGTCGGGCAGGACAAAGAGGTCCGGATCCTTGGTCTGCCGTGCGAGCCATTCCGTACCCTTATCGGTGAGGTCTGCGGAGTTCAGCTTCTCGTCGACGACGAAGTACAGCGGCTCCACGGCCTTCGGCATCTCACGGTTGTTGTTGGCCATATAGAACTCCTCGGTCTTAAGCATTCCGCTCTTGATGCCGTCCTCGGAGAGATATTTGATAAGCGCCTTGTTCTTTGGCAGTGCCTTGTAAGAACGGTACAGAGCCAGGAAGCCCTCTTCGAGGAGCTTAGCGCCCTTCTTGGAGTCGGAATTCATCGCCTCCGTACCTTCTGAAATCTTATGACGTGCCTCGGCCAGAAGCTCTGTGGCCTGCTTGCGCTGCACCTCGTAGAGTTTCTCCACCAGTGGCTGGTACTCCTCAAACATCTGATCGTCGCCCTTTGGCACCGGACCAGAGATGATAAGTGGTGTACGGGCATCATCGATAAGCACGGAGTCGACCTCATCGACGATGGCGTAGTTGTGCTCGCGCTGTACGAGGTCGCTCGGACTGATGGCCATGTTGTCGCGGAGGTAGTCGAAGCCGAACTCGTTGTTTGTACCGAAGGTTATGTCGGCCTGGTATGCCTTGCGCCGTTCCTCCGAGTTAGGACGGTGCTTGTCTATACAGTCGACGCTCAGTCCGTTGAACTCATAGAGCGGTCCCATCCACTCCGAGTCACGCTTAGCCAGATAGTCGTTGACAGTCACCACGTGAACACCGTTGCCGGTGAGCGCGTTAAGGAATACAGGGAGTGTGGCGACGAGGGTCTTACCCTCACCGGTAGCCATCTCGGCAATCTTTCCCTGATGGAGGACGACACCACCGAAGAGCTGAACGTCGTAGTGCACCATCTCCCATTTCATGTCGTTGCCACCGGCCGTCCAGTGGTTATGGTATATGGCCTTGTCGCCGTCGATGGTTATGAAGTCGTTCTTCGGGTCTGCGGCCAGCTCACGGTCGAAGTCGGTAGCTGTAACCACTGTCTCCTCGTTCTCGGAAAAGCGGCGTGCCGTGCTCTTTACGATGGAGAAGGCCGTAGGCAGAACCTCGTTCAGGGCATCCTCATATTTCTGCAGCTCCTGCTCATGGAGCTTGTCTATTTTGTTGAAGATAGTCTCACGCTCGTCGATAGGAGTGTCCTCGATGGTGGCGCGGAGCTGCTCCTGCTGTTCGCGGAGTTCCTTTCCCGCGTCGCGTACATACTTCTTTATCTCTTCTGTCTTGGCGCGGAGCTCATCGTTGCTGAGCTTGTCTATCTCCTCATATTTCGCCTTAACTTTCTCTACTTCAGGTTGTATCTTCTTCATGTCCCGCGACGACTTGTCGCCGAAGAGGGATTTTAAAATGCTGTTGAAATTCATTGTTTGTTTTGAATTCTATTCGTGATTATTTTTTTGTGGGTGCAAATATACTAAAAATTATCGGCAATCCACCCTTTTTGCCCTATCATAAGTTCTCCGCCCTATACATTATTATATATATAAGACACGCTTAGAGTATGATGCTTGGTGCACGAATAGAAATCGACGACCCGGTGAACGCTGGCTTTAGTCCTTTCGGACTGGGCCAGACTACGCTTCGGTTGCCAGCCGCCGTGCGGCAGACAAACGCCCTGTTGCCCGAAAGAAACTGATTATTGAAAAAATGATGACTGTCTTTCTCGTTGTCGGCTTTGCTCTGAAGTATCTTCAAGACCGACATAATGTCAGAGCCCATGGCGCGCAGCTGCTCTGGCGAGAGCATCTCCTCAAACTTCATGTTGCCGCCGCCCGCGACGAGCGCCGACGTCAGCGTCTGCGCCTCAGAGCCTGTGGCAGTGAGGATTACGAGAAGTATGGTGATGTATTTGTTCATTTATTGCGCGCGGTTTGTCTTGTGATATAATGATGAACTAATGGTCTTGTGAGCAAAATCAATGCCAAAATAATCATTCCCTCAGGATAAGTCTGGAAGAAACCACCTATCATGAACATGACGATGAGTATCTCCCATGCTGTCCACCACCAGAAACTGCGGTGCTCCCTTGTGCGCTTGATGGCGGGATAGGCCATGAAGAGCGGTACGGGGTTGAGGATGAGTATCAGCAGGTTGAGGCTTACCGTGGGATGCTCGGAGAATATCATCAGTGTGATGATGATGCCGGGTAGTCCCGTGAGAAGCATATAGAACATGTCGAGAGCCCAGAACACTTTCTTCTTCCGGCACTCGAAGAGCTCCAGCGTCACCGTTACGACGAGCAGAAGCATGGCGACGTCCATCGGCGAGAGCGGGAACCCGCCGTCGTCGCTGATGTCCTGTGGCATGACAATCATCGTCGTACTGCTCACCAGCGGGTGCCCTTTGTAGAGCGTACGCTCAAAGTCGGCGCGGAGGTTGTCGGGCAGGAACTGCTGCTGCGTCTTCGTCGTGGCCCAGTCGGCGGGCAGTCCGAGCAGGAGGTCCTCCCCGAAGCGTGTCCACGGGTAGTCCTTTGTCCACCGGTGCACCATGTCGCGGTAGGAACACGAGTCGGTCTGTGCCGGCGGATAGGTGACCTTGCCGCTAAGGTTGTCGGTGATGATGTCGCGCGCACGTGTCGTGCAGTTGTCGTAGAAGAAGTTGTAACGGTAGACCTTGTTCTCCGGACGGATATTCTTGTATATGGCCCGCACGATGGCAAGCTTGTCGGAGTGCGGGATATTGAGTTTCTGCTCTATGACGCCCCGTCCGAAATACTCGTATTCGAGTAGGAAGTCCTGGAAACCCTCTATGTCGACCCAGTAGTCGGTCAGTCCGAAGATAAACTTTTCGATGAAGTGAGGCGTATCAGAGGAGAACATGCCATAGTTGACCGACATGTCGATGCCCTTGTTGACGATGTGCACCCTGACGGCGGTATGTCCGAACTCCGACCATATCTCCCGTCCAGGTGTGCAGGTGAGCAGGCTTATCTCTATGGAGTCGTTGTCGTTGGGCTCGTAGAGGCCGCCTTCAGCCATTGCGGGAAGCACGGTGAGCACGGCAATTATGGACAATATAAATGTTTTGAAACGTTTCACAGTGCAAAATTAACTCATCTTTTTCACTTATGATGCAATTATATCGATTTTTTTCAATAATTTTGCACCAAAATAGACCAATAACAGTCTGTTTCACTTACAAACAAACAACGAATGAAGAAAATCATTATAGCCGCATGCCTGCTGTGGGTATCGGCGTTGTCTTTCGCGCAGAGCGGCACCAACTCGCCCTACAGCCAGCTCGGTCTTGGCCTCCTCAGCGACCAGTCGACGGGTTTCAACCGTGCGATGAGCGGTCTGGGCTATGGCTTTCACGAGCACAACCAGGTGAATGTCAAGAACCCTGCGTCGTATTCTGCCCTGGACTCGCTGACTTTCATCCTCGATGCCGCCGTAGGCCTTCAGGTTACTAACTTCAACGAGAACGGCAACAAGAAGAATGCCAAGAACGCCGACATAGAGTATGCCGTCGCCGCTTTCCGTCTGGCGCGCCGCCTCGGTCTTAGCTTTGGCGTGCTCCCTTACAGCAATATCGGTTACAACTACTCCAATACGGCCAACGTCAATGCTTTTCAGAGCACGCAGAGCGTCAACGCCACATACACCAACGTCTACAATGGCGACGGCGGTGTCCATGAGGTGTTCCTCGGCATGGGATGGGCACCGGTGCGCCGTCTGAGCTTCGGTTTCAATGCCGGCTACCTCTGGGGCGATGTCAACCGTTCAGTCGTCAACGCCTACAGCGACAGCTATGTCAACACGCTGTCGAAATATTATAAGACGCGTATCAAAGGCTACCGCCTGAACTTCGGCGCACAGTACACGCAGCCCATCGGCAAGAAAGATGAGGTTACCCTTGGCGTGGTCTATGAGCCGGGACATAAGACCAGCAGCGACCCGGAGTGCCTTATCATCTCGTCGAACTCGCAGACGGCGGTCAACGACACTGCGACCTTCTCCATTAAGAAGGGCATCTCGCTGCCCGACGCCTTCGGTGCCGGTCTGATGTGGAGCCACAGTGGCCAGCTGAAACTCGGCTTCGACTATCGTCTGGAGAAATGGGGAAGCATCAGCACCCCGGAGCTCGTCATGAACAACGGTACGACGGCCTTCCAGCTTGTCAGCGGTGAGATGAAGGACCGCTCACGCTACACCTTCGGCGGTGAGTACTGCCACGGCGAGAGGAGCATGCGCTTCGTCAACCGCGTCCACTACCGTGCCGGCTTCAGCTATTCGCCCTCATACCAGCGTATCAACGGCCAGGACGGCCCGAAGGAAATGACGGCCAGCATAGGCTTCGGCATTCCTATTATGAACAATTATAACAACCGTAGTATGCTGAATGTTACGGGACAATGGATACAGCGCTCGGCAACGAACTTCATAAAGGAGAACACCTTTATGGTCACCATAGGACTGACCTTCAACGAGCGTTGGTTCGAAAAGTTCAAGGTTCAATAAACAATGTATAGGCATCTGCATCGTACATATATTGTATTGGCCGTCTTCATGATGGCGCTCATGGTGGCCTGTGAGGAGGAACACGAGCATACCGCACCCGCCGTGAACCCCAGGGACTCCGTGCCGGCGATGGTTACCTACGGTGTCAACACGCTCATCTCCGACTCCGGAGTGATAAAATACCGGCTGGTGGCTGAGAGGTGGGAGGTCAACGAGGTCAGAAATCCGTCGCGGTGGATCTTCGACAAGGGCGTGCTGATAACGCAGTTCGACCAGAAGATGCACATCCAGGGCTATATCCAGTGCGACTCCGCCGTCTACTACGACAAGCTTCGGCTGTGGCAGCTCCACGGCCGTGTGCGTATCCTCAACCCGCAGGGCCTGTCGTTCCAGAGCGATGAGATCTATTGGGACGAGATGAACCATAAGCTATGGTCGCACTCGTACTCCCACATGAAGATGCCGGACAAGGAAGTCGACGGCAACTGGTTTGAGAGCAACGAGCAGATGACGCAGTACGAGATAAAACAAATACACGGCAAGTTCGACAAGAACGAGTCAAAGTTCGGGCAGCCGGGCAACGGCATGGCGGTACCGCCCGGTGTACAGTCCGCTACCCAGTCTGTGGATACCGTCAACGGTCCGTCGGCTAATGGCCCGCATCCTGTCGGTCCGAACAAACCAAAGTTCCATATCGTCAAATAGACGGATGGAACGGCAATTTAATTTTTGAAGGAGCACCATACACGATAATGGAAGACCTTTTACCACTGATAGTAAGTATTCTTATCACGATGATACTGTCGGCGTTCTTCTCCGGAATGGAGATAGCCTTCGTGTCGTCGAGCCGTCTGCAGGCGGAAATTGACAAGGGTGAGACCAACGGCCTGGCCCAGCGCTGTCTCGACAAATTCTACCGCAACCCCAACGGATTTGTCTCCACGATGCTTGTCGGCAATAACATCGTCCTCGTCGTCTATGGTATCCTCTTCTCACAAATCTTCGACCAGCTGTGGCGCCAGATGGGCATCACAAACGATGCCTCGCTGGTCATCATCGACACGCTGAGCTCCACCCTCGTCGTCCTCTTCACCGGCGAGTTCCTTCCCAAGACACTTTTCAAGAGCAATCCGAACCAGCTGCTGACGCTGTTTGCGCCACTGGCCTTCGTCTTCTATGTCCTGCTGTGGCCTATCAGCGTCATAGCCACATGGCTGTCGCGATGCATGCTCCGCCTCTTCGGCGTGAAGATACCGAGAGAGGAGGAGGAAGGAGCGTTTACGAAGGTCGACCTCGACTATCTCGTGCAGTCGAGCATCGACAATGCCAAGGACGACAACGACATCGACGATGAGGTTAAAATCTTTCAGAATGCCCTCGACTTTCCCGATACAAAAGTCCGCGACTGTATGATACCGCGTACGGAAATCAATGCCGTCGACACCGATGACTGCACCCTCGACGAGCTGCAGCAGAAGTTCATAGAGAGCGGAAACAGTAAGATTATAGTCTATAAGGGCGACATTGACCATATCATCGGCTACATACATTCTTCGGAGATGTTTCATGATGCCGAAAACTGGCGCGACCATGTGCGCACCATGCCGTTCGTCCCGGAGACGATGACGGCGCAGAAGCTTATGCAGATGTTCCTGCGTGAGAAGAAAAGTCTCGGCGTCGTCGTCGATGAGTTCGGCGGCACCAGCGGTATTGTGGCACTGGAGGACATCGTCGAGGAGATATTCGGTGATATCGAGGATGAGCATGACAACACGAACTATGTAGCCAAGAAGGTCGACGACGGTGATTATATTCTCTCGGCACGTCTGGAAGTCGACAATGTCAATGAGATGTTCGACTTGGAACTGCCTGAGAGCGACGAGTATATGACCATCGGCGGTCTCATCCTCCATGCCTACCAGAGTCTGCCGAAACTCAATGAGGTCATCAAGGTCGGCAAGTTTGAGTTTAAGATCCTTAAAAGTTCCATGACGAAGATAGAGCTCGTCAAACTGCATGTCGCCCAGGAGAAAGAGTAGGAAAAAATGCGACATTTTCCAAGTGCTATTCTTTTGCGTTGCAAGTGTACGGAAAAAGTAAGGTAAAAGTGCCCCTTTTACAAGGTAAATGTACGGAAAATAGAACGCAAATGTGGCACATTTGCAACTCGTTGACAGTCAGGGTGTAGCGAGCCTAAATTCAAATTTTCGTGTTTTGAAAAAAGTTTACACCTTGCGCTCCCGGAAGCCCCAGATAGCTTAATCCTCATCACTTCTATAGTCTCTATAGTTTCTATAGCTTCTATAGTTTCTATAGTTTCTATAGTTTCTATAGTTTCTATAGTCTCTATAGCTTCTATAGTTCCTATAGCTTCCTATAGTTCCTATAGTTTCTATAGCTTCTATAGTTCCTATAGCTTCCTATAGCCCCTTGCTAAGCTGGCGCGGAGCGGGTGCAGAGTGGGGGAGCGGTGTCTCAGCACCTCTACAAGGCTCTAACCGTATTGTTCTGACCCTTTATCCCATCTCAGACTTTAATTATTTCTCAATAATAATCAAATATTTAGCGAAAAATTGCGCTGTTTGCTATTTTCTTTGTAATTTTGTGCGCACTTTGCAGGTGTGCACTTTGTGCATTTATAGAGAAGAAACCATCTCGGACTGCCTCCATCGGATAATGGTCGATGGCATGTCCGTTTAAGAAAAGAAATAAATAAAAACAAAAAATAAAAACTAAAAAATGGCAGCATTAGGAAAAATCAGAAGCAGAGGCGTGACCCTGATTATCATCATCGGTCTCGGTCTGTTTGCTTTCATTGCTGAGGAGGCCTTCCGCTCTTGCAACGGCATTAAGGGCGAGGCTAACCAGCAAGTTGGAGAAGTCCTGGGCAAGAAGATCAGCGTCCAGGACTATCAGAAACTCGTAGACGAGGTGACAAATGCCCAGAAACTCCTGGGTGGCAACGACAATCTCACTGAGGACCAGCTCAATCAGCTTCGCGACGGCGTATGGCAGCAGTATGTCAGCTACGCCATGATTGAGAACGACGCGAAGAAGGTTGGCCTCACCGTTACCGACGATGAGGTTAACGATATCCTCAAGGATGGTTCCAGTCCCCTCATCCAGCAGTGCATTCCTATTCCTCAGTTCTATAACCAGCAGACGGGCCGTTTCGACTACTCCGTCGTCCAGCAGTTCCTCGCCGACTACGAGAAGACTATCAAGTCCAACCCGCAGATGGCCGACCAGATACAGCAGTCGCGCGACCTCTGGCTCTACTGCGAGAAGCAGCTCCGTCAGGCTCTCCTGCAGCAGAAGTATTCAAACTTGCTGAGAAGCTGCGTCCTCTCCAACGAGGTGGAGGCTAAGCAGGCTTTCAAGGATGAGAACGAGGAGGCTGACATCCAGGTGGCTTCATTCGCTTACAGCGATATCAAGGACAGCCAGGTGAAGATTACCGACGAGGACCTCAAGGCAAAGTATGAGGAGCTCAAGCCGGCATTCAAGCAGCTCGTCGAGAGTCGCGACCTGAAGTATGTCGCTGTTCAGATTAAGGCTTCCGCCGCTGACCGCAGCGCACTCACCAAGGAGATGAACAGTTATCAGAAGCAGCTTGCTGCCGCTTCCGACCCATCGACAATCATCAGCAAGAGCGGCTCTCAGATCCCTTACGTTGGCGTGCCGGTAAGCAAGGACGCCTTCCCGGAGGACATCGCAAGCAAGCTCGACTCTATGGCTGTGGGCACCTCACCGGTCTTCGAGACCAAGGCCGACAACACCCTTAACATCATCAAGCTCATGGCTAAGGAACAGCTTGCCGACTCTATCCAGTATCAGCAGATACAGGTTGCAGCCAACACTCCTGAGGAGTCGCGCGCAAAGGCCGACAGCATTGTCAAGGCTCTTGACGGTGGCGCCAAGTTCGAGGATATAGCAAAGAAATACGGACAGGACGGTCAGCAGATATGGTTCACCGGTCAGATGTATGAGCGTTCCACCACTATGAACGACGACAGCCGTAAGCTTATCAACGCTCTCCTCAACGGTGAGGTTGGCAAGGTGCAGAACCTCGCCTTCGACCAGGGCAACGTCATCGTGAAGATTGACGATAAGAAGGGCTTAAAGACCAAGTTCACCGCTGCTGTGGTGAAGAAGGTCATCGACTTCTCTAAGGATACCCGTTCCGCAGCATACAACAAGTTCAGCGAGTTCGTAACCAAGAGCACCTCCCTCGACGCTCTCCAGAAGAACGCCCGTAAGTATGGTTACACCGTTCAGGACCAGAACGACATCACCACCGCCGCTCATAAGGTAGGTACCGTTGGCGGCTCAGGCATCAAGGACGCGCTGAAATGGATTTGGAAGGCTAAGGAAGGCGATGTCTCTCCTCTCTTCGAGGCTGGCGACAACGACTATATGCTCGTCATCTACCTCAACAAGATACATCCGCAGGGCTACCGCGACCTCAGCGACCCGCAGGTCAAGGAGATAGTACGCCGCGAGGTCCTCAAGGACAAGAAGGCCGAGATGATTATGGCTAAGCTCAAGGGTGTCAACAGCATCCAGGCAGCAAAGGCCAAGGGCGGTAAGGTTGTCGATATCGACAAGGTTACCTTCGCTACCCCGGCATTCGTCCAGACCACCGGTGCCGCAGAGCCTGCTCTCTCCGGAGCCGTGGCCCGCACCGCCAAGGGACATTTCGTCAGCGCTCCTGTCAAGGGTACTGCCGGTGTCTATGTCTTCCTCGTGAAGAACAAGGCCATGAAGGCCGGTGTGAAGTACAACGCACAGCAGGAGGAGCAGAACTGCATGATGCAGGCTATGCAGCTTCTCCAGGGCTTCCAGAACGACCTGTACCAGAAGGCCGGCGTTGTCGACAACCGTTACCTGTTCTTCTAACAACTGACGGAGCCACTCTCTCGTAAGTGGCACCGCTCTTTAGCGGTTAGAATTTTCCGGACAGATACAAAGACGGATTGAAAGTACATTATTATATACGGGGCTGATGGAAGACATTTCGTCAGCCCCGTTTCTTTATATTCCATAATGATTTATCCCAAGAATTACGAACAGAAGATAGGGTTCGACGAGATACGCGACGTGCTGAAGGGCTTCTGCCTGTCGACACTCGGAAAGGACAAGGCCGACGCCATGGAGTTCTCCAATAACGCCGACGCTGTCAATGCCGCCATGGACGAGGTCCGTGAGATGCGGTCCATCCTCTCTAAGGACGACGGCTTTCCGCTCGACAACTTCTTTGATGTCCGCACAAGTCTAAAGCGCATACGCCTCGAGGGCACCCACATGGAGGAGGACGAGCTCTTCGACCTCAAGCGCTCGCTGCAGACAATCATCGCGCTGACCGATTACCTCAACAGAGGCGATGAGGATGATGCCGGCGACACACACTATGACTATCCCTCGCTGCATGCCCTGGCCGACGGTGTGGCCACGTTCCCGCGTATCGTCTCGAGGATAGAGCAGATTATCGATAAGTTTGGCAAGATGCGCGACACGGCATCACCCGAGCTCAACCAGATACGCCGTGAGCTGGCCCGCACCGAGGGTTCCATCTCCCGTACGCTGTACAGTATCCTGAGGACGGCGCAGAGCGAGGGTGTCGTCGAGAAGGACGTCACACCGACGGTCCGCGACGGCCGTCTCGTCATCCCTGTGGCACCGGGACTGAAGAGAAAGATATCGGGTATCGTCCATGACGAGAGCGCCACGGGAAAGACGGTATATGTCGAGCCCACACAGGTCGTGGAGGCCAACAACCGCATCCGTGAGCTGGAGAGCGACGAGCGCCGTGAGATAGTGCGCATCCTCACCGAGATCGCCAAGGTCATCAGACCGTATGTCAGGCCGATGCTCGACTCCTACCGTTTTCTTGCCGACATAGACCTCGTCCATGCCAAGGCGTTGCTCTCGGAGAAGTACCGCGCCTATGAGCCTAAGGCCGTCGACGGTCCGTACATCGACTGGATACAGGCGCGCCATCCGTTGCTGGAGACCCATCTCAACGGCGCTGTCGTGCCGCTCGACATCATGCTAACCCCCGACAAGCGCATCCTTATCATCTCAGGACCTAACGCCGGCGGAAAGAGCGTGTGCCTCAAGACGGTGGCACTGCTGCAGTATATGTTCCAGTGCGGACTGCCCATTCCCGTTGGCGACCGCTCGAAGGTAGGCATCTTCGATGACCTTATGATAGACATTGGCGACGAACAGAGTCTGGAGAACGACCTCAGTACCTATTCCTCCCATCTGTTCAACATGAAGAATATGATAAAGCAGGCCAACGCCAGGACACTTATCCTCATCGATGAGTTCGGAACGGGTACGGAACCACAGATTGGTGGTGCCATCGCCGAGAGCTGTCTGAAGCAGTTCCTCAACAGAGGGGCGTGGGCGGTCATCACCACCCACTACCAGAACCTCAAGCATTTCGCCGACAGCCACGACCATGTCGCCAACGGTGCCATGCTCTATGACCGCCATCTGATGAAACCCCTCTTCCGTCTTGCCATCGGAAGGCCGGGAAGCTCGTTCGCCATAGAGATAGCCCGGCAGACAGGACTGCCCGAGGAGGTTATCAAGGACGCCTCCGACATCGTAGGCTCCGACTATATACAGAGCGACAAGTATCTTCAGGACATCGTACGCGACAAACGCTACTGGGAAGGCAAACGGCAGACCATCCACCAGCGGGAGAAGGAACTCGAGAAGGCCATAGCGCGCTATGAGGCCGGTGTGGCCGATGTGGAGAAAGCCCGTAAGGAGATACTCAACAAGGCAAAGAAACAGTCGGAGGAGATGCTCAAGGAGACGAACCGCAGGATAGAGAACACCATACGCGAGATTCGCGAGAGCCAGGCCGAGAAGGAGGAGACGAAGCGCATAAGGCAGGAGCTCCTCGACTATGAGCAGAACCTGGAGAACGACAGCCTCCCCGACAGCGAGCGGAAAGGCAAGCGCCGTAAGGCCGATCACGGCACGCTCACCGATGAGGAGTTCAACAAGAAGGTGGAGCAGATTAACGCGCGGAAGGCACGCCACGAGAAGCGGATGGCGGAGAACGCACGGAAGAAAGCCCAGGCGGGCGCGCTCGCTCCGGAGAAGAAAGCCAACCGGCCACTCTCCGTCGGCGACTGGGTGCGCATTAAGGGCCTGACAACCATCGGCCGCATTGAGGCCGTCAGCGGCAAGCAGGCCACGGTAATCTTCGGGGATATGCGCTCTAAGATGGACATCGCGCGGCTGGAACGCGCAGAGCCGGAAAAGCGGGAGACCTCGTCCGGTGGCTCATCGCTCAACAACCTCCAGACTTATAACCCTGGCAGCCGTATGACCCGTAACACTATCGACGAGCACCGTAACAGCTTCCGGCAGGAGATTGACGTCCGCGGCATGCGTGCTGACGAGGCCCTCAACGCCGTGCAGCACTATATCGATGATGCTATCCTCGTGGGTGTGGCGCAGGTGCGCATCCTCCACGGCAAGGGCAACGGTATCCTCCGTTCCCTTATCCGCCAGTATCTCGCCACGGTGCCCAACGTCCGCGACTTCCACGACGAGCACGTGCAGTTCGGCGGTGCCGGCATCACGGTCGTGGAGATGTAGTCTGGAAGCTATAGAAACTGGGCTGAGGCTGACGCATAACTGTCGTGGAGATGTAAGGGTGGGGGTATCCCCATCCTCCAAGGTTAGTAAGGGCCTTCAGAAATCGTCAAACTTTTAAAAACAACTACTATACTAATCATGAAACAAAAAATCATTTTGCTGGCACTGCTGCTGATATCAGTGCTGGCTGCTCCTGCGGAGAACTATCCGTACAGGAGCGACTATCTCTTTGTTACCGTCCCTGACCATGCCGACTGGCTCTACCGCACCGGCGAGAAGGCGAGGATAAGCGTAGAGTTCTATAAGTATGGAATACCACGCAACGGAAAACTGAAATATGCCATTGCTGACGATATGCTCGACGATGACGTTTCCGGAACGGTGGAACTGAAGAACGGGCGGGCCGTGATAGACGCCGGAACACGCCGCACGCCGGGCTTCCGCGACATACGGATGTCGGTGGAGGTTGACGGAACGACCTACCAGCATCATATCAAGGTGGGGTTCTCGCCGGAGAAGATACAGCCCTGGACGAAGGAGCCGTCCGACTTCATGGACTTCTGGAACAAGTCCATTGCCGACATGCACTCCAAGCCTCTCTCGTATACGCGTGAGTTGGCGAAGGAATACTGCACGCCAAAAGTCGACTGTTGGCTGATAAAGCTAAACACCTACCGCAGCTACAGCGTCTACGGCTATCTCTTCATGCCGAAGGACGCCAAGGTGGGCTCCTGTCCTGCCGTGCTCTGTCCGCCGGGAGCTGGCATCAAGACGATAAAGGAGCCGCTGCGACATAAGTACTATGCCGAGAACGGGTTCATACGTCTGGAGATAGAAATCCACGGACTGGACCCGCGGCTGTCGGCGGAGACGTTCACCGACATCAGTCACGCCTTCAACACCGGTGCAACAGGTTATCTGGAGTCGGGCATCGACAACCGCGACCGCTATTATATGCGGCATGTGTACCTCGGACTGGTGCGTGCCATCGACTTCCTGACGTCCCTTCCGGAGTGGGACGGCCGTAATATGGCAGTGCAGGGTGGAAGCCAGGGCGGCGCGCTCTCACTGGTGGCTGCAGCCTTGGACAAACGTGTCACGCAGTGTGTCGTCAACCATCCGGCACTGGCCGACATGGCGGCATACAGCGAGAAAGGACGTACCGGCGGCTATCCGCATCTCAACAAGATGGGGGGTATGCTCACGCCCGACAATATCCGGACACTGGCCTATTATGATGTGGTCAACTTCGCACGGCATATCTCCTGCCCGGTCTATATGACATGGGGATACAACGACAACACGTGTCCGCCAACGACAAGCTATGCCGTCTGGAACACGCTGGTCTGTCCCAAGGAAGCGCTTATCACGCCTGTCAACGATCACTGGACGAGTGAGCAGACGGAGTATGGGCACATGGTCTGGATAAAGAAACATCTGAAATAAACATATAAACAATGAGAGACAATCCAAATGAACTGTTCCCCGTCGTCGACGAGAACGGGAATATCCTCGGGCAGGTGACGCGGGGACACGCACATGATGGTAGTAAGATACTCCATCCTGTCGTACACCTCCATGTCTTCAACAGCCGCGGTGAGCTTTATCTGCAGCATCGCCCGGCTTGGAAGGATATACAGCCCGACAAATGGGATACGGCCGTGGGAGGACATGTGGACCTCGGGGAGAGTGTGGAGCAGGCTCTCCGACGTGAGGTGGGGGAGGAGTTGGGTATCACCGACTTCCACCCGCAGTCAGTCTGCAATTATGTCTTTGAGAGTAAGCGTGAGAAAGAGCTGGTCTATGTCCACCGCTGTGTCTACGACGGACCGATAAAACCCAGCAAGGATGAGCTCAGCGGCGGCCGCTTCTGGTCGCCGGAGGAGATAAAGGCGAACATCGGCAAGGGCGTCTTCACCCCAAACTTCGAGAACGAATACCTCAAGGTGCTTGGTCAACAATGAAGGTGTAAGGAACCCTCTGGCTCCCATAAAAAGGGAGAAAAGATTACCTTTAAACACTTGGGGGATGGGGATAACCCCCATCCCTACCTCCGATGTGTACTATGTTGTCAACGGCTCTGCGGCAACAGTAACAACCGAGCGCCCGGACATCACTACGGGTGTCAGCATTGCGACTGCACACCGAAGCACAACAGCCAATGTCTATAACCTCAAGGGACAGCTCGTGAAGCGTGGTACTAGCGCCGCAGATGCTCTCACCGGACTGCCAAAGGGCCTGTATATCGTTAACGGCAAGAAGGTCGTAAACCAGTAATCAATATAATCAAGTTTCTGAAGTAAATCAATCGCTTGCAAACATCTTTTGTTGTTCTGCATTTAGGTAAAACAAAAAATGCCGGTCACGCTTTCCGTGGCCGGCATTTTTTTTCTTATAGTTTGTATTCTGTTGTCTGGTGGATGTGTTCGGATGTCGGGACCGTTGGTGTGCGGTATACGGATTATTGGACCGCTTACCCGTGGTCCTTGCCGTTTCGCCGTGCTCAGAGCTTACGGTTGGCGTACTCCTGAATGCATTCCGGGATGATGCGGTGGTATGTCTCGTCGCCAAGAAGCGTTGAGGTGAGCAGCATGTCGGCCGTGGTACGGTCGGTGGCGTAGGCTATGTTGTACAGTGATGCCAGCCGGCTCAGTGCCGACACGTCGTTCTGGTGGCCTTGTACGGCGAGATTATCGCAGAAGAAGATGAGCATGTCAATCTTTCCCTCCGCGATCATGGCACCGATCTGCTGGTCACCGCCGAGAGGTCCGGAGAGCAGTCGCGTTACCTTTCCACTGAACGGCGTCGTCGCGGTCTTGTTGCCATCGGCATCCTCTGACGTTATCTCCAGCTCCTCGATGAGCTTTCCCGTTGTGCCGGTGGCATAGAGGTTATGCTCCGAGAGCAGTGAGGCATTATAACGTACCCAATCAATAAGTTCATTTTTTCTGGAATCGTGCGCTACGAGCGCAATGTTTAATCTTGCTTTCATGATAGTTTCGTTTTGATATATGTCCGGAATAATATGTTATCCTGTGTCTAAGGCTCCGGACGGTAGTTAAACATCGCTGCCTTCTTGGCAGCTTTTTCATTCTCACTAATACAAATACCATGCCATCTGATGGTTGATCTGCTTTCTTTTCTGCTGCAAAGTTATGGGTTTTGCTTTGCAATGATGTTAAATATGGATTAAAAAGTGAGACAACGTGCGGATTTTCTTGTGATTAGTCAAGACAAGGGCTTCGGCCTGTTTACCACAAGGCTGCATTCTTTCCGTCCGTTTAGCCAGTGGACTACTCGTCGAGTCCAGGTTTCTTCCAGAACCAGTCTGTTACATCCTTAAACGTGCCGTCGGCTTCACGGCGGTACATTCGCTGGTTAGTAGTTTTCGACTTCAGAGGTCCGAGGTGGCGGATGTATGGGCCTACCTTCAGATAGTCGAAGTTCTGTTTGTCGATGTCGGACGTTACGAGCGTCCTCCCGGAGTACCACGCAGTCTTGAGGTTAGGGTAATGCTCATGGACATAGGCCGCGAGACTGTTGACGGCGGTAGGGTCGCCGTCGCCACCCATGAAGCTGACGCATGTGATGGCGGTGCTCCCGTCGGCACCGATGAGCATATCCAAAGCATCGGTTGTCAGCTCATGACCGACATCCTGCCAGAGATATGTGCTGTGGCAGCCCGGACAGCGGCATGGACAACCGGAGATGTTTATCGCCAGCGTTGTCTCGTCTGGAACCTCCTGGAAGACAATGTCTGTATTGACGTATTTTAGCATGTTCTTGTTATCGAGTGGGAAGGATTTAAATAAAGGGATGAGGTTGCCCTCATCCCTTTTTTATGGAATAAAACTTATTTCACTGTTACCGTCTTTGGCTTCGCTGCCTCCGCCGCTTTGGCCTCTGCCTTGTCGAGTTCTTCCTGCGTTGTACCGACGGTGTATTTCTCCTTTGTGGCGTAGTAGCGGCGGTGTGCCTCCTCCTGACGAGCCATGGAGAAGTTACTGACCCTCTTGAGGTATCCGATGACACGCGTGAGGTAGTCGACATTCTTCGAGTGGCATACCGGGCACTCGGCGAGGTAACGCTTGTCAATGTGGCCGCAGTCGTTGCATACCGTGTTAGGAATGTTGAATGTGAAGTAGTTGCAGCCTTCCTGTGCGGCGACACGCAGCAGCTGACGGTACTGTGCCTTGGAGAGATGCTCCTCCAGGTTCATGTGGAGTGCTGAGCCGCCGGTGAGGTGCTCGATGTAAGGAGCGCCGTGGAGCTTGAACTTGTCGAGGATGGTCAGCGAGTCGTCTTCAACGACATAGAAGTATGAGTTGTAGCAGTCGCGCGGTACGAAGTAGCCGTCCTCACGGTCCCATTTGGCGTGTTTCACTCCTACGTTCTCCGCAGGGATCATCTCGCAGTTGAACATCACATCCTTGGTGCGGTAAGCCTTGTTGTATTTCTCCACGAGTCCGAGGACGCCCTGGACGAAGTGCAGGTAGTCGTCGTTAGGAGTAATCTTCAGCCCCATGAATTCGGCAGCCTCGACGAGTCCGTTGATGCCTATGGTGAGGTACTGGCGGCTCATGTTGATATATCCGGCGTCGAAGAGCGGCAGCATATGGTTCTTCTGCAGCACCTTAAGGTTCTCGTTGTATGCCAGCTGCACCTTGTGGCAGAGGTCTATGATGCTGGAGAGATATTCCTTATAGTCGAGCTTATGGTTGACGGCATACTGTATGCAGCGGTTGAGGTTGATGGTGAGCACCGACTTGGAACCTGTCGACACGCCGCCGGCACCGAGCGTGTAGCTGAAGCCGTTGTCCTGTATCTCGTTGCGCAGACGGCAGCAGGAAGACAGTGAGTCGGCGTTGTCGCTCATGTAGGTGAAGAAGGAGTGTCCCTCGGCATACATCTCCGCAGTGAAGTCGCCCCATTCCTTATCCTTGCAGTCGCCGTTCTCGGTGAGCAGTGCCATCGTCTCCACAGGGAATGTCAGCGGTGTGCGTGTGCGCTCCTTGTTGAACCACTTCATGAAGCGCTTCTGCAGCCAGTTCAGTCCGTCCCAGTCAGGTCTTGAGCCGTCGGGGAAGAAGAAGTTGCCGAAGAGACTCTCGAAGTAGTATTTGTCGTAGTAGGAGATATTCCAGAACACTGCCTGGAAGTTCCTTGCACCCGTCGGCTGGTTCAGCGAGTAGACGATCTGTTCGAAGTAGTCGGTGAGCACCTTGTCGAGAGTGCGCTGGCGGAGGCTGAGGTCTACGACCTTCTCGGGATGCTTCCAGTAGTCCTTTCCGTATTCCTTCTCAATGAAGTAGTTCATATACATCAGGAATTCCGGAGTGGCGCAGGCGCCGGCGAGCATTGAGCTGACGATGAACACCATGTTGATGAAGCCTCCGCAGAACGACTTGAGGTTCGTTGGTGCCGTGGAGTTGCCGCCGATGGCTGTCGTGCCGCCGATGAGCCATGGGTACATGGTTATCGAGGCGCAGTAGTTGGCCAGGTTGGTCTCGTCGTTCTTATATATAAAATGGTGATTGAGCTTCTCGAGGTATTCGTCGGCAAGGGCCTTGCCATACATCTTCTTTATTCGGTCGGTGAGCATGCGGCGGTTCAGACGGATGAACCCTTTCTTCGGCAGCTCGCCGATAAGCGTGGCAATGTTCTTGTTCTCTACATTGGCGTTGGCGTCGAATTTTGAGCCTGTGGCGGCGTTGTCGGCACCCATGTAGTCGGTGAGGAACTTCAGCTGCTCTACTGCCTCACGGTCCTCGGTGTGTTCCTGGCGGTAGATGATGAAACTCTTGGCAACCTTGTAATATCCCTCGCGCATCAGGGCTTCCTCCACTTCGTTCTGGATGTCCTCGACCTTAATGTCGTTGTGGATGTCGAGGTGGGAGAGGATTTTTGATACTGCTCCGAGGTCTACCGGTTGTTTGACACTGTCGAACGCCTTGAGGATGGCATTCATAATCTTGTCCAAGGAGAACTGTTCCTTGGAACCGTCGCGTTTCGTGATGCTGAAATTCTTTATCTCCATTTTGGTTAAGGTATATTTTTAATGGAAACTTTTCATGGTTGTGGGCAAGAAAAGTTTTCCGTTTTGGACAACTTTTTCTTTTTCGCAAGTGAGAAAGTTTCCCGTTTTGACTAAGTTTTCTGTTGCAAAGATAGATAATTTCTCTTAATAACGGGAAGGAAAGTAGTGTTTATTTTTGTTAAAGTAGAGGTCCTGATGCACGGCTGTAAGGTGTAAGTTGTTGGTTTACATTGCATCAGTGGGAATGCTTCAAGTGATTGCCTATTTTGGAGGCTATTTTGTGTCGCTGGCCATCACCCAAGCTATCTTGTCGGGGAAGCGCAGGAGGAGCTTGTCGTCGGATTTCTGAAGGACATAACCCGACTCTCCGGGCTGTACTACGAACACCTCTCCGCGGTTTATGCTGCCTAACAGTGCGGTATCGCGGCGTGCTGAGCGCACGTCACGCGGCATGAGGTCGAGCATCTCCGGCTGTGAGGTGGCCAGACAGCGGCAGGTAACCTTCAGGCGGGTTTGACCGGGGATGGTGTCGACGGGTGCTGTCGCCGGGGCTTTTGTCCCTGAGGGTACATCCATGACGACGGGCTTTGCGGGTGCCGGGGCCTTCTCTTCCGGTGCCTTCTCGCTTCTGCCGCAGGAGACGAATGACGTAGCCATGGCGGAGAGGATTAACAATGTGGTAACTTTTGTCTTCGTTTTCATTTCGAGTGATGTGTCTTCTATGCTGCTTGCAAATTTAGAAAATTTTCTTCAAAGGAAAAACACAAAAATTATTAAAAGTGAGGAGGAAGCTATAGGGACTATAGAAGCTATAGATACTATAGAAACTATAGAAACTATAGATACTATAGAAACTATAGATACTATAGAAACTATAGAGACTATAGAAGCTATAGATACTATAGGGACTATAGAAAACCATAGGCGCTATGTGATGTTCTCCACGCCATACAAAATAAATATGCGAAAAAATTTGGTCATGAGACATAAAAGCATTACCTTTGCACTCGCTTTCGGAAGAAAGATAACATGGGTCAGTCTCCTACGGCCAGCTCCCTTCGAATCCCCCAGGATGGGAACATAGCAAGGGTACTAGGTTGTAGCGGCGCGATAGGAACCGCTGGCCCACCTGCCTCTTTAGCTCAGTTGGCCAGAGCACGTGATTTGTAATCTCGGGGTCGTTGGTTCGAATCCGACAAGAGGCTCAAAAATGTACGAGAAAATGAAAAAGGGATGAACCGGTGTTATCGGCTCATCCTTTTTTTATGTAGCCAACACGTTGGAGGTAAGGCCTCCGCGCCGTGCAAGAATGTGAAGCGCGAGCACTATACAAAATTAGTTGCGCAGACACTGTATAAGAAATGTGCAGTGCGAACGCCACGCCCCTTACTACAAAGCTCGCGTATAACTTCTTTTGTTATATAGAATAAAGAAACCTCCATTTGATATAGTGTCCGGAATGGAGTTTTCTTTGATAGAAGTTTTAGAAGCCAAGCCACAGCTGCTTTCCAAGTTATCATAATTAGATTGTCTCAAAGAGGCAATCACATATGGTGTTCCGGTACGATGGCCAGGTAGACGAGGTCATGGTCGGTGAGGTTCTCCATATAGTGCGAGTGGCCCTCGGGGCAGTAATGGCACTGGCCGACCCTTACCGTTTCCGTGATGCCGTCGTAGTGGAACGTGGCCACACCACTGATGATGAAGACAATCTCGCAGTTGGCCTCATGCTTGTGTATGCCGCTTGATGCGCCTGGACGGAGCGTGGAATACATGATTTTCACTTTGTCGTCGGCAAAGTTACGTGTGTCCAGTGGTCCTTTGCCTCCCTTGAAGTCCATCTGATGAACCTCTGGGATCTTGTCGAAATCTATTATCATAATTTGAAAAAACCGCCCTGCATCCTCCCGTTGGGAAGAGGCAGAGCGGTTGATGTTATTTGATTTAAAACGTTTGTTTCATTTATACTCTCGTTTTTTCCGTTTATGGATGCGGGAGCTCCAAGTTAGAAGGAGTACTTCAGACCAATCTGTCCACGCCAGCGGCTGTAGATGTCGCTGTAGTCGCGGTTGGCATATCCACCGGTGAACTGGTAGTTGCCGTTGCCGCGGTAGGTGACAGGGCTGTAGTAGACACCGAAGCCGTCGCCGTAGGTATGACCCCAGTCCTTATTGAGGAGGTTGCCGACGTTCAGGATGTCGAAAGTAAGCTCCAGGGAGTTGACCTGTCCTGCCACCTTGAAGGAGAACTTCTGCCCGAAGTGCAGGTCGAAGTGCTGCTCGAACGGCAGGTTGTCAGCATAGCGCTTGTAGAACTGTCCGCGGTGCTTGCTCAGATAAGAGTCGCCTTCTATCCAAGCCTCCATGAGCTGACGCTGCATGTCGGCTGTGAGGGTCTTAGGATAAGCGTTGCCGTTGGCAGTCCATGTGTCGGTGCCTGGTCCGAAGAGGCTGCGTGTGAGGGCGTTGTTGCTAAATGAGGTAGCCTCAAACTTCATGACGTTGAGCTGGTCCTTGGTAGGAATGTAGAGGAGGTCGTTGCCGCTGGCACCATCACCGTTCATATCACCGTAGTAATAGAGGGTGTATGGAGAGCCGCTCTTGGCGGTGTAGATGATGCCGACGGTTGTCTCCCACTGCTTCTGCGCACCATACTGCACGTGGTAGTAAGCGCTGGCCTGTACGCGGTGAGGCACGTTGTAAGCCGAGTTGCCGAGCTCCGGGTCGTTAGGATTGCCGTAAGTATAGTTGTAACGCCAGTTGCTCTCCGCAACGGAGCTGCCACCGTTGTTGACCGACTTCGACTTTGTCCATGTGTAGCTTGCCATGAGGTCGAGTCCGAAGTCGAAATGCTTCTCAGCCTTCAACGACAGGTTTACGGTATAACCCTTCTTGGTGTTGTACAGAGCGTAGACATTGCTGAACGGAGTGCCCTTGGTGACCTTCTCGAGCATAGGACGGTTGTCGAATGCCATGTCGGTGCCCTCGTAATAGGTCTGTCCGTAGGTCTTACCGGTCTCGTCGACGGCGAGGTTCTTATAGAGGATGTCGTTCAGCGTCTTGGAGTATATAGCCTCCGCCGTCCAGTCGATACCCAGTGCCTTGAAGTCGAAGCCGAGGTTCATACGTAGGTTCTGCGCGAACTTGAAGTTCTTGTCATAGACGTTGACGGTCTGTGAACCTGACTGTGAAGCCGTAGCGACGTTGGCCTCCTGGCCGTTCGGATCGAGGATGACGGTAATGTCCTTCGGCTTGTTCAGATAATACTGCGACATCTGGATACCGGTGTTTGAGAAGTTGTTGGAAATCCAGACGAACGGGATACGGCCGGTGAAGACACCTGCTCCACCGCGAAGGATGAAGCGGCGGTCGCCGTTGATGTCCCAGCGGAAGCCTACGCGCGGGCTCCACAGCGGAGCGCTGGAGAGCTTCTGGTCAGTGCGTACGTTCCAGCCTTTCTTTGCTGCGTACTCATTGAACGGTACGTTGGCTGACGGAGTGTCGAAGAACACCGGGATGTCTATACGCAGACCGTAGGTGAGCTGGAAGGACGGTGTTACGTCCCACTTGTCCTGGGCATAGAAGCCGAGCTGTGCGGTACCGAAGGCAGCCTGCCAGCGCGGGTTGCCGGTAACGTCGACATTGGCGTGACCGTAACGGTAGTAGTTGATGTAGCTCTTGGTAGGGTCTAACTGTCCGTCGGCCATATAGTCGTCGTAGTATGAGTTGAAGTCATCGAGGGTCTGGAAGTTGTATGTTCCGTAGAGGTCCTGGATGAAAAGGTTCGAGAAGTGATAGATCTCGTTGTGTGTACCGAAGGTGAGCGAGTGCTTGCCGAGGTACCATGTGAGGTTGTCCTCGATGGTCCAGATGTCCTGGTCCAGAGAGTTGGCCATGGAGGAACGCTCGTTACCAAGGTTCACTGTGCCACCGCCGACACCAGAGATGTTGATTGACGGGAACGGAGCACCGACATCACGCTTGTCGCGGACGCCTACATAGCTTACGCGAGCCTCGTTGCTGACTGACGGCGAAATGCGGCTCTGAAGCTCAGCGATAACGGAGTTGGTAACGCTCTTGAAAGGATAGCTGTAGAGGTTGTCGTTGAGAGAGGTGCGTCCGCCTGCGTTGTTGAGCTGCTTTGCGTTGACAAGGCTCCAGCGCACTGAGAACTTATTCGCCTCGTTGATGTTCCAGTCTAACTTCACGCCGGCTTTCTGGCTCTTCGTGTATATGTCCTCAGTAGAGAACGAGCCCGGATAGTTGACGCCCTGCTTCTCGGCCATCTTCTTAATCTTGTCTACGATGCCGTCGGCAGCGTTCATGTCGACGCGCGACTGGCTGGAGCCGTAGGCATAGAGGTTAGGATATGACTTGTCGTTCATCTCGTAGTTGGCGAAGAAGAAGAGCTTGTCCTTGATGATAGGACCGCCGAGGGTTACGCCCCAGTTGTAGTCTTTCTCCTTATTGTATTTCGGTGCGTAGCCGGAGCCGTCGGAGAGTTTGTAGTGGTGTCCCATGAGGTTCTGGTTGTAGCCATAGCCGTAGAGGCTTCCGTGGAACTGGTTGGTACCGCTCTTGGTGATGGCGTTGATGGAACCTCCGGTGAATCCGCTCTGACGAACATCATACGGTGCCACGTTGACCTGTATCTGGTCGATAGTCTCCAGAGAAACCGGCTGTGTGCCTGCCTGTCCGCCGTTGGAGCCGGTGCTGGACAGTCCGAACACGTCGTTGTTGGCAGCACCGTCGATGAGGAGCTGGTTGTAACGGTTGTTGGTGCCGGCGAACGACATCACACCTGTGTTGGTCGTCGTGAGCTGTGGGTTCAGACGGGCCACGTCAGCGATGCTGTGCGTGATGGTCGGCATATCGTTTATCTGCTGGGAGTTGAGGCTTTGGGCTGCGCCGGTCTTCGTGGCGTTGAGTCCGCCACGTCCAGTGACGACGACTTCCTGCAGCTCGCGGGCGTTCTCCTGCAGGGAACATGAGAGGTCTTCGGTCTCACCAAGCCTGAGGCTCACGTTGTTGAACACTTTCGGCTTATTGCCAATGTAGGAGATCTCCACCTTGTAGGGACCGCCTACACGCATTCCTTGTATGGCATACCGTCCGTCGATATTGGTTACTGCACGATAAACGGTGCCTGAAGGCTGGTGGGTAGCGGTAACGGTAGCGCCGATTACCGACTCACCGTTGCTGGTGACGAGACCGGAAATGCCGGATGTCGTAACCTGTGCAACTGCTGCTGATGCCATCATTAGGAACAATGTCATCAAAAATAATAGCTTTCTTTGCATAACAGCTTGGAATGATTAATTGAGTAACTTAGCTTTTTTCTTTATTACGCTGCAAAATTAGCTAAAATTATTTAAATAGTTATTACAAAACGATGAAAAAGTGAATAGTAATTAATAAAAAATGCTAAACCGTTCCTCCCGCCCATACATTGTATTATTCAGACTTTATCCGGAATAGGGTAAAACAAATGGAGCATTCTATTTGTAAATTATGAATAAAGCCAGATTACCTGTGTCATGTTGGCGTGCTTGGTAACAGTCATAAAAAAGGGACATTCCCCTGTGTCACGACTGACAACAATCAGGAATGCCCCGAAACGTAATGATAGGAAATTACGAATGTAATGTCTTTATCTTACTGTATGCCGGACCCTGCGGTCCGGTTCCCCCGGCCTTACGGCAAAGGGTAGGAATGATTACTTGTTCTGGATGAACTCGTCGACCTTCTCCGCGGCGTCGCGTCCGCTTGCCATGGCGCGTACCACGAGGCTTGCACCGTTGGCGGCATCACCGGCCACGAAGACGTTCTTCGGGAACTCTGGCTGCTGTGGACGTAGGAAGCCCATGGCGAGCAGCACCATCTGTGCCTTGATGACTTCCGGCTCTCCGGCTTCCACCATGATAGGCCGTCCGCCTTTTGGGTTTGGTTTCCAGTCGATAGGCTGTACCTTTACGCCGGTGAGCTTGCCGTCCTTACCGAGGAACTCCAGAGAGTTGATGTTCCAGCGGCGTGTGCATCCTTCCTCATGACTTGATGTCGTCTTAAGGGTGCGCGGCCAGTTTGGCCACGGGTTCTTCGGGTCGTCAGGCCCTACCGGCGGCTTCGGCATAATCTCAATCTGCGTAACGCTCTTTGAACCCTGGCGGTGTGCTGTTCCGATGCAGTCGGAGCCTGTGTCGCCACCACCGATGACGAGTACGTCCTTGCCTTTAGCGTTGACGAGTTGGTCCTTAGGGATGTCCTCACCGGCGAGGACACGGTTCTGCTGCGACAGCATCTCGAGGGCGAAGTATACTCCCTTGAGTTCACGTCCCGGTATCTTCAGGTCGCGTGCCTCCGGTGTTCCTGTGCAGACGACGACGGCGTCGTACTCCTTTGACAGCTGCTCGAAGGTAACGATCTTGTCCTTTCCCAGTGTCGGGTCGTTCTGTATCGGGTTGACGGAGTCCTTGTCGCTGACGACGTGTGTGCCGTACTGGAAGGTGATGCCCTCAGCTACTAGCTGGTCCATCCTGCGGTCTATGACTTCTTTGTTCAACTTGAAGTTAGGGATACCGTAGCGGAGCAGACCGCCGGCATTCTCTCTGGCATCGTATACCGTTACGAGATATCCTTTGTGGTTCAGGCGGTTTGCAGCCACCAGTCCGGCAGGACCGGCACCCACCACGGCCACCTTATGCCCGTTTCGCTCCGGTACCTCCACCTTTATGTAGTTCTCCTGCCATGCCTGCTCGCATATGGCCGCCTCGTCCTCGCGGTTTGTTGTCGGCTCATGCTCCATGAGGTTGAGCACGCATGCCTTCTCACAGAGAGCCGGGCAGATACGTCCCGTGAACTCCGGGAAGTCGTTGGTAGCGTGCAGCAGCTCATAAGCCAGCTGCCAGTCGCCCTTGTAAAGCGCGTCGTTCCACTCTGGCGGTTTGTTGCCCAGCGGACAAGCCCAGTGGCAGAAAGGCACACCGCAGTCCATACAGCGGCTTGCCTGTACGCGGCGATCGTTCTGGTTCAGCGTCTGCTCCACCTCGCCGAAGTCGTGGATGCGGTCGTGTATAGGCCGGTATCCGGCCTCTTTGCGTTCTATTGTTAGAAAAGCTTTTGGATTACCCATATTCTTGAAGACCTCCCTCCATCCCTTTCGTGTGGGACTTCGGGGTTACTTTATTTGTTAATATTGAATGTTATGTAATTACATGCTGCGCTCTGAGGTGTCTCCCGGTCCCTTTTTGTCGTGGGGACCGGGATTAAGCACCTTAATAGTCGCGCTGCATGTCGGCAATCTTCTGCTGGAGCTTGCGTACCTGCTCTTCCTGAAGCACTCGTTTGTACTCTATAGGAACGACCTGTATGAAGTCCTCAACATATCTGTTCCAGTCGTCGAGCATCGTACGGGCGAGCTTTGAACCAGTGTAGAGATAGTGCTGGCGGATGAGCTCGTGCAGTTCCTTACGGTAGCTGGCAGCCTCGACAAGGTTTATCTCGACCATATCCATGTTGCAGAAGTAGTCGAAGTTGTGGTTCTTGTCCCAGACATAAGCCACACCACCTGACATACCTGCCGCGAAGTTGCGTCCTGTCTCACCGAGGACGACGACACGACCGCCGGTCATATACTCACAGCAGTGGTCTCCTGCGCCTTCCACGACGGCGATGGCACCGGAGTTTCTCACTGCGAAACGCTCTCCGACCTTACCGTTGACATAGAGCTCACCGCTTGTAGCGCCATAGAGTCCGGTGTTTCCTGCGATGATATTGTCCTCGGCGGCGAAGTTGGAGCGTATTGGCGGGAGGATGGAGACACGTCCGCCTGACAGTCCCTTTGCGAAGTAGTCGTTGGTGTCGCCTTCGAGCTTGAAGTCTACACCCTTGACGAGGAACGCTCCGAAGCTCTGTCCTGCAGAGCCCTTGAACTTCACGTTGATGGAAGCCTGACGCGGCTCCTCCACCGGCTTACCCGCTGCGGCCTCATCATGCATCTTCTGACGCTGCTCGGAGCGCTTGGTCTCGATGTATCCGGAGAGCATTGTGCCCACGGCACGGTTCGTGTTGCGTATGCTGTAGTCGAGGTCTATCTCTCCACCGGCCTCTATAGCGTTGGCAGCAGCCTTTATCATCTGCTCGTCGAGCACACCGTCGAGCTCGTGGTCCTGCACCTTAGTGCAGAAGTATGATGTGTCTCCGCTTTCCTTATGCAGGAGGTTAGAGAAGTCGAGGGAGTTCCATTTGTCGATGGTAGCCTGACCCCAGCGCTGTGCTGCGTCGGCCGGGAGAGCCTTACGAGTAAGGAGCTCCGTGTGGCCGATGATGTCGTCGAGTTTCTTGTATCCCATCTGTGCGAGGTATTCGCGCACCTCACGTGCCAGGAACATGAAGAAGTTGATGACGTAATGGTAGTCGCCGCGGAAGTGGGCGCGGAGCTTCGGGTCCTGGGTGGCCACACCCATAGGACATGTGTTTGCAGAGCACTTGCGCATCATGACACATCCCAAGGTGATGAGCGCTGCCGTACCGAAACCGAACTCCTCAGCACCGAGCAGAGCCATCATTATCACGTCGCGTCCTGTCTTCATCTGTCCGTCGACCTGCAGGCGGACGAGCGAGCGCAGACCGTTCTTGACCAGTGTCTGCTGTGTCTCGGCGATACCTATCTCCGGTGAGATACCGGCGAAGCGCATCGACGATGCAGGACTGGCACCTGTTCCTCCCTCAGCACCTGAGATGACGATGAGGTCAGCCTTTGCCTTCACAACGCCTGCCGCGATGGTGCCCACGCCGCTCTCGGCAACGAGTTTCACGGAGATGGCAGCGTTCGGGTTCACGTTCTTCAGGTCGAAGATGAGCTGCTTCAGGTCCTCGATGGAGTAGATGTCGTGATGAGGCGGAGGTGAGATAAGTGAGATGCCAGGGATGGAGTGACGTGTCTTGGCGATAATCTCGTTGACCTTGAAGCCAGGCAGCTGTCCGCCTTCACCCGGCTTGGCGCCCTGTGCCACCTTAATCTGTATCTCCTCAGCGTTGACGAGGTATTCCGTTGTTACGCCGAAACGTCCGGAAGCCACCTGCTTTGTCTTACTCGACAGTGAGATGCCGTCGCGCTTGGTGTAGTAGCGCTCCGAGTCCTCACCACCCTCACCGGTGTTGGAGCGTGCTCCGAGGTAGTTCATGGCCAGTGCCATAGCCTCGTGTGCCTCCTTAGAGAGTGCTCCGAACGACATGGCGCCTGTTACGAAGTGCTTAACGATGCTCTCTTCCGGCTCCACCTCGCTGATGTCGATAGGATTACGCTTGAAGTCGAGGAAGTCGCGGATGAATATCGGCTCATCCTTCTCGTCGGCCAGAGCGGCATATTTCTTGAACAGCTCGTAGTCGCCCTTGCGGGTGGCGAGCTGCAGAGTGGCTATTGTCTCCGGGTTCCACGCATGACGTATGCCGTCCTTTCTCCAGTGGAACTGTCCGAGGGCAGGGAGGAACATGAACTTATGTCCGCTTTCCTTCTCCTCTTCCTCCATGGCGAAGGCCTCGTCGTGAAGCTTGATGGCGTCGCGTGCTATTGTTGTCAGACCGATGCCGCCAATTGTCGATGTGTCGGTACCGAAGTAAGTCTTCAGCAGGCTCTCCGAGAGACCGATGGCCTCGAAGATCTTCGCGCCTCTGTAGGAGCGGATGGTCGAGATACCCATCTTTGCCATAATCTTGAACAGACCTTTCTTCAGAGCCTTTATGTAGTTGGCCTCGGCCGTAGCGTAGTTCTCCTGTATCTTTCCGCGCTTCACCAGGTCGTCGAGGATAGCGTATGTCATGTATGGGCAGAGAGCCGACGCACCATAGCCCAGGAGCAGTGCGGCGTGCATCACCTCACGTATCTCTCCCGACTCCACGATAAGAGCGGTCTGTACGCGCTTTCCGACGGAGATGAGATAGTGGTGTACGGCGCTCACTGCCAGCAGTGACGGTATGGCGGCGTGCTTCTCGTCGACGCTGCGGTCGGAGAGGATGATGTAGTTGTAACCCTCGTCGACGCTGTGCTCGGCATCATGGCAGAGATTGTCGAGAGCTTCCTGGAGTCCCGCCTTGCCCTTGCTGACCTCGAAGACTATAGGCAGTTTTATGGTGTTGAAGCCTTTGTAACGGATGTTGCAGAGGATATCCAGCTGGGTGTTCGTCAGGATAGGATGCGGCAGGCGCACCATCTTACAGTTGCTCTCGTTAGGGTTGAGGATGCCTGTGCCTACGCGTCCGATATACTCCGCGAGACTCATGACGAGGTTCTCACGGATGGAGTCGATGGCAGGGTTCGTCACCTGTGCGAACTGCTGACGGAAGTAGTTGAAGAATATCTGCGGACGGTCGGAGAGGACAGCCAGCGGAGTGTCGTTACCCATTGAAGCGGTAGGCTCCTGACCTTTCAGTGCCATCGGGATGATGGTGTCGGCGATGTCCTCCTCACCGAACCCGAACTCCACCTCCTTGCGGAGCAGGTGGTCAACGCTGTTGTCGACCTTACGTCCCGACTTCAGTTTCTCGAGCTGTATACGGTTTGTCGACAGCCACTGGCGGTACGGGTGCTCGTGTGCAAGCTTGTCCTTAATCTCACCGTCGTAGTATATCTTTCCTTCCTGCGTGTCGACGAGCAGAATCTTGCCCGGCTGCAGGCGTCCCTTCTCGGCGATCTCCGTAGGGTCGAAGTCCATCACGCCGACCTCCGACGCCACGACCATGGTGTCGTTCTTGGTGATGGTGTACCTTGCCGGGCGCAGACCGTTACGGTCGAGCATGCCGCCGGCATAGCGTCCGTCGGAGAACAGCAGTGCTGCCGGTCCGTCCCACGGCTCCATCAGTATGGAGTGGTACTCGTAGAAGGCCTTCAGGTCCTCGGAGATAGGGTTCTTGTCGTTGAAGCTTTCCGGTATCATGATGGCCATGGCCTGTGGCAGCGACAGTCCGCTCATGACGAAGAACTCGAAGACATTGTCGAGGCTTGCCGAGTCGGACATACCCGGCTGTACGATAGGCGATATCTCACGGATGTCGCCCAGGGCCTCCGACGAGAGCACTGACTCGCGTGCTTTCATCCATCCGCGGTTACCACGGATAGTGTTTATCTCACCGTTGTGGGCCAGCATGCGGAACGGCTGTGCCAGGCTCCATGTAGGGAATGTGTTTGTAGAGAAACGGCTGTGTACTATTGCCAGTCCGCTGGTGAAGTAGTTGTTCGTCAGGTCGGGATAATACTGGCGCAGCTGCAGCGACGAGAGCATACCCTTATAGACGATCAGCTTGCTTGACAGAGAACAGATATAGAAGTCCTTGTCCTTGACACGACGCTCTATCTTCTTCCTTATTATATATAAGGTACGTTCGAAGAAAGGCACGCGGTCGTCGGTTACTCCTGTGATGAAGACCTGCTTGATGGCAGGCTCCGACTCCAGGCCGGCTTCAGCGAGGCAGTCCTGGTTTGTCGGGACAGTACGCAGGTGTGTCAGTGAGAGACCCTCGCGCTCTATCTCCTCAATCATTATCGACAGTATCTCCTGCTGCCGCTTTTCGTCCTTTGGCAAGAAGACCAGTCCTGTGCCATACTTGCCCTTTTCCGGCACCGGAATACCCTGAAGAAGTATGAACTCGTGCGGTATCTGCAGCAAGATACCGGCACCATCGCCAGTTTTGCCGTCGGCACCTTCGGCACCACGGTGGCGAAGATTCTCGAGGACCTTCAGTGCGTTGTCAACCAGTTCGTGGCTTTTGTTGCCATGGATATTGACGACCATGCCAACGCCACACGCATCGTGTTCGTTCTCGGGATTATACAATCCATTTCCCATATTTGTTCGCATTAAATCAGTAAATACAATAATTTCCTATCAATTTGAATGCAAAAATACAAAATATCTTTCAATTTGGAAGAGATTAACACCTTCTTTCTCTAAAAAATTAGCAATAAATAACAATCTGTAAGTTATATAGGCTTTTAATTAGTAACATTTGTGGCTTTTTGTATGACAAAATATGTCAATTTGTTATATTTGATAAAAAACATACAGAATGTTTGCGTATTTCAAATAAAAGTAGTACTTTTGCAACGCTTTTGAAAAAAAGCCGGGTGGTTTCCAGAGTGGCCAAATGGGGCAGACTGTAAATCTGCTGCTTCTAGCTTCGGTGGTTCGAATCCATCACCACCCACACATTCTCACTATTATTAAATAAAAAATTTATAGATTGCGGGTTGTCGTGATGACAATCCGTTTTTTGTATCCGGAGGTTGGTGTCCAGGGGGGCTGTCTTTCAAGTCTCGGAAGTAAATGGATTACTTTATCCTGTGAGTTTCCTCATAAGATAGAGAGGACCGCGTCCCTTCTGTTCCCATTAAGTGGTGGGGATTGTGCAATTTATCAGCGTTGATTGGCATGATAATTGCCGTTTTATTGTTGATGAATGAATAATGTATAAAACATCGTTGAGAGTATATTATATATATAATGTATAAGAGGTAAGAATAATCAGTATCACTGCAAACTATAAATCAAGACCAATATGGAAAATAAATTCAAGGTTGTCCATCATTCCTTCTCACCTTTGGAAGCCATCACGGAGGCCAAGCGCTGTCTCCACTGCAAGGTTCCCCAGTGTGTCAAGGGCTGTCCTATCGGCAACCATATCCCCGATTTCATCCATGAGCTCTCCAAGGGCAACATCGGTTCGGCCATGAAGGTTATCAACGAGACGAGTAACCTTCCGGCTATCTGTGGCCGTGTGTGCCCGCATGAGAAGCAGTGCCAGGGCCATTGTATCCTGAACCGCAAGGACAGGCCGATACAGATAGGCCGTCTGGAGGCGTTCATCGCCGACTTCGACACCAACATGAAGCTCACCCGTGAGCCGGTGCCGCAGAAGACGCGTGGCAAGGTGGCCGTCATTGGCTCCGGTCCCGCCGGACTGACCGTCGCCGGCGACCTCTCGCGCCAGGGCTTCGCCGTTACTATCTTCGAAGGCCAGGAGGAACCGGGCGGCGTGCTGATGTACGGTATCCCCGAGTACCGTCTGCCAAAGGACGTGGTGCGTAAGGAAATCGACAAGATAGCTGCCTTGGGTGTCGACTTCCGGCTCAATGAGGTTGTCGGAAAGAACGGGCTGACCGTCGACAGTATCTTCGCCGAGGGCTTCGATGCCATCTTCATGGCCACCGGCACGGCACTGCCACGGCAGATGAATGTTCCGGGAGCCAAGCTCCGCGGTGTGAGCCAGTCGGTTTATCTTCTCCATAATGTCAACGCCTACAACGAGGGAGCGCTGAGCCGCGACATGGTCCCTGTGGAGGCTGGTGAGAAGGTGGCCGTCATCGGTGGCGGAAACGTTGCCATGGACGCCGCACGAACAGCCATCCGCCTCGGCGCCGACACCACGGTTATATACCGTAAGACGCAGGAGGAGATGCCGGCCATAAAGAGCGAGTATGAGGATGCGGTGAAGGAGGGTGTGAAGTTTATCTGGGAGACCAACGCCGTGGAGTTCCTCGGCGACGACAACGGCAGTCTGAAGGCCGCACGCCTTGTCGGTCCCGACGGCGAGAAGACCGTTCCCTTCGACCGTGTGTTCCTTGCCATCGGCTCCAAGCCCGCCAGCCGTATCGTGTCGACGACCAACGGCATCGATGTCGACGACAACGGATACGTCATCGTCAAGGACCGTCCTTACGGCATGACGACGCGTCCCGGCGTCTTCGCTGCAGGCGATGTCGTGCACCGTCCGCAGACCGTCGTCCTGGCCATGAAGGCCGCCAAGGATGTTGCCGTCGGCATAGCGCAGTATGTCGATGCCATAAAGCTCCTGAGCGACATCGGCATGAAGGTTGAGGATGCCGGGCAGGACGAGAACGATAATAACGATTAAACACTGATAACGCTATGGATATAAAAGAGAGATATACGGCCGATGCCAACCGCTATTCGGCTTCCGACACGATGTACAACCGCTGCGGACGCTCCGGCGTCCTCCTTCCGAAGGTGAGCCTTGGCTTCTGGCATAACTTCGGCAGTGGCGACCCTTACGGCCGCAGCAGGGAGATAACGCATTACGCCTTCGACCACGGCATCACACATTTCGACCTGGCAAACAACTACGGGCCTTACTATGGTGCCGCCGAGGAAACCTTCGGCCGTCTCATGGACGATGATTTCCGTCCGTACCGTGATGAGTTGTTCATCTCTACGAAGGCCGGATACGATATGTGGCCCGGTCCCTATGGCAACTGGGGCAGCCGCAAATACCTCATGGCGAGTCTCGGCCAGAGCCTGAGGCGCATGCACCTCGACTACGTGGACCTCTTCTATAGCCACCGCTTTGACCCCAACACGCCGTTGGAGGAGACGCTCCAGGCTCTCGTCGACATCGTCAAACAGGGGAAGGCTCTCTATGTCGGCATCAGCCGCTGGCCTTTGGAGGCTCTGACGTTTGCTGAGAGATACCTCCGTGAGCACGACACGCCGCTCCTCATCTACCAGGACCGTCTGAACCTCCTCGACCGCAAGCCTGTGGAGGAGGGTAAGCTGCAGTTCTGCCGTGAGAAAGGCATCGGCTTCATCAGCTTCTCCCCGTTGGCACAGGGACTGCTCACGGACCGCTATCTCAACGGTATCCCCGCCGACAGCCGTATGGCACAGAACGGAACACTCCGGAAAGATGTGCTCACCGACGGTCTCCTGAAGAGGCTCCGGGCATACAATGAGGAGGCAAGGCAACACGGACAGTCCCTCGCCGAGCGTGCCCTGGCATGGATCCTGGAGCAGGAGGGTGTTACCAGTGTCCTCGTCGGAGCTAGCAGCACACGCCAGTTGGCAGCGGACCTTGAGGCCATAGGAGACTTGGGCGTGTAGCTTTGCGTCCTTTGTGCTTTCCGGTGCACTGTGTGTAAGCCTACATCTACATATCTGGCTGCACTCGCTCCGCGGAAACCTCTTTCACCCAATGTAGGGGTGGGCTTTATGCCCATCCTCCAAGGACAAATGGATTGAGGAACCCAATGTAGGGGTGGGCTTTATGC
>ONDK01000026.1 GCA_900316565.1 uncultured Prevotella sp.
CTATTTGTACGTCTATTAGCGCTGCAATAAGTGCCTCTTCTTGACAGAAAGACGCCATGCACCTGTAACACAGGTGAAGCAACAAGGCATTACTTGAATGCCTGCTGCCACAGCATCTTGGATAAGACTTTCAAGAGGGAAAATAAAAACAGAAAAAGACCCATTCGGCATTTGCCAGATGGGTCTTTTATTCTTATATACATCTAATTCTATTGTCAGAGTCTCTCACTATGAACCAGTATCGCCTATCCTTGCAAAACAAGCAGCAAGAGGTTGATGAAATACTGAGAGAGGACTCTTCCTTTAATAGAACTTAAAGTATCTGCGTGCATTATTGTAGGATATATCCTCTACCATACGTCCAAGGGCTTTTCTATCGTTAGGCAGCTTGCCATTCTCAACATCATTTCCGAGCAGGTTGCAGAGCAGACGGCGGAAATATTCATGGCGCGGATAGCTCAGGAACGAACGGCTGTCTGTGAGCATACCCACGAAACGGGACAGCAGACCGAGTGTTGACAGAGCGTTCATCTGGCGTGTCATACCATCGAGCTGGTCATTGAACCACCATCCGGAGCCGAACTGTATCTTTCCAGGCTCTGAGCCGTCCTGGAAGTTCCCGAGCATGGTAGCGATGACTTCGTTGGCACATGGGTTCAGACAGTAGAGGATGGTACGTGTGAGCTTATGCTCAGAATTAAGCTCATCGAGGAAATGACTCATGGCCCGTGCGGTGTTGAACTCTCCGATAGAGTCGAAGCCGGTATCCGGGCCGAGCTGCTTATACATGATGCTGTTATTATCGCGGATGGCACCATAATGGAACTGCTGTGTCCAGCCTGCCTCATAGTCCATCTCAGCGCAGAGCTTGAGGAATGCGTGCTTATACTGGCGCACCTCGAGGTCAGAGAGCTGCTGGCCGCGCATAGCTTTCTCGAAGATAGTCTCTATCTGTGAGTCAGTGTATGGCTCATCATAGAATTCTTCCACACCGTGGTCGGCGAGTTTTCCGCCATTAGCGGTGAAGAAGTCATGACGCTTCTGAAGGGCGTCAATCATATCGTTAAAGTTATTGATGTCAACGCCTGCCACCTCACCGAGTTTCTTGATATACTCAGCGTAGTCAGGTTTCTCAATGTTCATAGCTTTGTCAGGACGCCATGCCGGTATCATCAGAGGGTCGTTCTCGGACTTTGTCTCACGATAGACCTTGTGCCAGTGGAGGTCGTCGATAGGATCATCGGTAGTGCAGACACACTCCACGTTATAGTGGCGCATCAGTCCGCGCGCGCTGAACTCAGGGAGTTTCAGCTTTTCGTTGCACTCATCGTAGATTTCCTTTGCCGTGTCAGGGCCGAGGAGCTTTGTTATTCCGAAGGCGGTCTTCAGCTCCAGGTGAGTCCAGTGGTAAAGCGGATTACGGAAGGTGTATGGTACTGTCTCAGCCCACTTCTCAAACTTCTCCCAGTCTGTAGTATCAGTGCCGGTGCAGTATTTCTCATCAACGCCATTGGTGCGCATGGCACGCCATTTGTAGTGGTCGCCACCAAGCCAGAGCTCCGTGATACTCTTGAATTTATGGTCCTCAGCTACCATCTGTGGTATGAGGTGGCAGTGATAGTCGATGATAGGCATCTTAGCCGCATGATTGTGATAGAGATCCTGAGCTGTCTCGGTGTCGAGAAGGAAGTTCTCATCCATGAACTTTTTCATAATAATCAGCTTGTTATTTTAATTTGTTTTATAGGTTGTTGCTACTTTGATGCAAATTTAGTGAATTAATTTTGATAAATCCGCCATTTTAACTATATTTGCACTTGATTTAACGAAAACGTTGTCAGACTATCAAAATATGCTTCCTCAATGAACACAAGCATCTTTCACAGGACGGGTAAAGTCCTGCTTATATATACCGGTGGAACAATAGGTATGGGACGTAATCCGAGGACCGGAGCATTGGAGCCGCTGGACTTCCGACTTTTGTTAGAGCGCACAACGGAAGTGAAGCTATTATCGGCTTCGGTAGATACTTACCAGTTCAATCCCATAATAGACTCCTCCGACATGAGCCCCAGACTCTGGGCACAACTGGTAAGAATAATCTCCAACAGCTACGACGATTATGACGGGTTCGTAATCCTCCACGGTACCGACACCATGGCCTATACCGCCTCTGCCGTTTCTTTCATGCTGGAGAACCTCACGAAGCCAGTAATCTTCACCGGCTCGCAGCTTCCTATCGGACAGCTCCGCACCGACGGAAAGGAGAACCTCATGACAAGTCTTGAACTGGCCATAGCACACAACGAGGATGGGACGCCACGCGTTCCGGAGGTCTGCATCTACTTCAACGGGAAGCTCATCAGAGGCAACCGCAGCACAAAACGCAACGCCGACGGCTTCAACGCCTTTGAGAGTTTCAACTACCCGCACCTCTGCGACGCGGGTGTGAACTTCAACTTCCATGACCATCACATCCTAAAGCCCGACTTCAGCCGTCCGATGATACCGCACACTGGTCTGAACCCCGATGTTTTTGTCTTCTCACTGTTCCCTGGTATTCAGGAGAATATCTTCAAGCATATCATAGAAGGGCCGGAGCTCCGAGGACTGATCATCAGAACCTATGGAAGTGGCAACGCACCACAGCTGCCATGGCTGTTGCGTCTTGTGAAAGAAGCCACATACAGGGGCATCACCGTGGTGAACATCAGCCAATGTGTTACCGGCAATGTGGAAATGGACCGTTACGACACAGGCTACCAGTTGAAGGAGGCGGGGGTCATCAGCGGACGCGACTGTACCATCGAGGCCGCCGTCACCAAGCTTATGTTCCTGCAGGCTCAATACAGCGACCCACACCTAATTCGCAACTTCATGTCGAGGAGCATAGCAGGAGAGATTACGGTATAGAATCTATTGAAAGGAAAGGGTGAGGATTAATGGAAGATGGTCGCTGAAGCCACCGTTATAGCGCGGCCCCTGATAGAAACGGTAGGGCTTCACACCACCATATTTCTTATCCTCCTCGAGAAGAAACTGCATGTCTCCTATCCTGCATTTCCGCACCTTTCCCAAGAGATAAGAGCTGACAAGCATCTGGTCCAGACTACCCCACTCGCCCCTGAACCTGTATGTGCCCTTTGCGCCGTGTTCACCCCGTGCAACCTTCGACACATTGACCATGTCATGCTCTGAGAGAAGACGCAACGAAGGACTGTCCCAATAGTCGTTGAAGTCGCCCATCACCAAGACCAAAGGCTCTCTTGTTGCGTTTCTCACCGAGTCTATCGCCTGGCAGAGTTTTTCTGCCACATGGACGCGGAACGGCCGTGTGAGTTTCTCGCCACCGCTACGGCTCGGAGCGTGTAAGACAAAGACATGAAGCGTATCGCCGGTTATCAGTCTTCCGCAAACATACAGGATGTCCCTTGTCGGACGCATGCCTTCCAATGGCTTAACACGCAAGGGATGGCTGGAGATATATCCAAAAGAGAAAGGCGAATAGAGCAGTGCCACGTCGATGCCACGTTCATCGGGCGAGTCGGTCATCACGTACTCGTATCTCGACGTACGTAGGACAGAACGTTTCGTAAGGTCCCTGAGCACCGTATCGTTCTCCACTTCGCACAAGCCCACCAGGTCAGGCAATGACCATGCGGCAGAATCTTTTCCACAGGCCACAATCTCCTGTCCTATCTTATTCAGTTTCTCCCAATAGCGGTATACGGTCCAGTGATGGCTGGAAGTGGGCAGAAATTCATTATCGTTCTTCAGAGAGTCGTGATGCGTGTCGAAGAGATTCTCTGTATTCAGTTCCACAACGGTGAACCGTGTCTGCGCCTCCGACACGCCAACAGGCAGAAACAAAAAAATCCACAGAAGGAACGGAAGCAGTCTCCGCCCTTTCCATGGATTCTCTCTTTTAATTGGTTGTTCTTTTTCCATCTATGATGAGCTCATGTTTAGGAAGTAAAACGTGATGAAAATCTTTATAACCGATAGAGCCCAATGCTTTTAGGCTTCTATACCTCCCCTAATAGGAACCCCATCCGGTTCCCCTAAAAGGATGGTAGGAAAAGGTTATTTTCTCTTTATCTCTATATCCTGCCTTACGTTATTTCTGATTTTGGTAAGATAGGCCTTCATGCCGGCAGAGTCCTTTCGGTCTATAATGTCAAGAAGTTCCTTGAGCTCATTACGTATCTGCGCCACCTGGTCATGGGTGTAAGGGTTGAAGAGAATCTCCTGCAGGAGATAGTCATCCTCATTGAGCACACCCTTTGCAATCTGCATGTGCCGCTTGAACGTTGTTCCCGGTGCATCCTGATGTTTCATCACGGCTGCAAAGACAAATGTTGAGACAAAGGGAATGCTCAGAGAGTATGCCACTGTCTTGTCATGTTCCTCGAAGGTGTACTCATAGATGTTCAGTCCGAGCTTAGAGTACAAATCCTTGAAGAAGATACGTCCCATGTAATCGCCTTCGGTGATGATGATGGCATTCTCCTCGCTCAACTGGTTGAGGTTAGCGAAGGTTGGACCGAACATCGGGTGCGTCGAGACATACCTGAACCCGCTCTTGTCATACCAGTCCTTCAGTCCCGTTTTCACAGAGCTGATGTCGGAGATGATACAGTCCTTTGGCAGATACGGCAGCACCTCCTCAAAGGCAGGGACCGTAAACTTCACGGTGACGGCGTTAATGACCAGCTCAGGCTTGAAGTCGCGCACCTCCTCAAGGGTCTGGAACCGCTGGCAGTTGTAAGTGAAGCGCAGCCGTTTAGGATCTTTCTCATAAACGCCAACCTCATGGTCGAAGCTGAGCAGGTCTGTGAAGAAGGAGCCCATTTTTCCGGCTCCCATTATCAGAATTCTCATTTTGCTCTCTCCTTATTGATTGACTATCTCCAACTGCTGGCGTACCGACTCCTCATGTATGAGTTCGAAGATATGCGCGATACACTCCGGGTCGATACCTATGAGGCTGCCCTGCGCGCCACGCTTCTCAAGTATCTCATTGTAGCGGTTGGCCTGCAGCACCGTCATATTGTGCTCTTTCTTGTATACTCCAATCTCACGGCATATACGCATACGCTTTGCCAGGAGATCCATGAGCTCATTGTCGACATCATCTATCTGGTTCCTCAGCTGTCTGATACCCTCCGTAGAGGTGTGCTCATCACGTATGACGAGGAGGGAGAGGATGTAGTCCAGCACATCCGGTGTCACCTGCTGTTTGGCATCGCTCCATGCCTCATCAGGACAGCAATGGCTCTCGACAATCAGTCCGTCGAAGCCGAGATCCATGGCCTGCTGGCAGAGAGGAGCAATGAGGTCGCGTCGTCCGCCGATATGACTTGGGTCGCAGATTATCGGAAGCTCCGGGATACGGCGATGGAGCTCGATAGGTATCTGCCACATCGGCAGGTTACGGTATATCTTTTTATCGGGACTGGAGAAACCGCGGTGTATGGCACCCAGACGCTTTATTCCGGCCTGGTTGATACGCTCCATACCGCCTATCCACAGCTCAAGGTCAGGGTTCACTGGATTCTTGACAAGCACCGGGACATCAACACCCTTGAGACTGTCGGCAAGCGACTGCATGGCAAACGGGTTGGCACATGTCCGTGCTCCCACCCACAGTACGTCAATGCCGTACTTCAGGGCCAACTCCACATGCTCTGGGGTAGCCACCTCTGTAGCTGTGAGCATGCCGGTCTCCTCCTTCACCTCTTTCATCCACGGCAAGGCTTTCTCTCCGTTGCCCTCGAAGCCTCCCGGCTTGGTACGCGGCTTCCATATTCCTGCACGGAATATATGGCAGCCCTTGGCAGCAAGCTGCTTGGCAGTGGTGAGCACCTGCTCCTCGGTCTCGGCCGAACACGGTCCGGCTATCACACACGATGGGCGTTCATTGTCGCTGGGAAGTCCTAATGGTTCAAGTTCTAATTCCATAACTATATTGTTTTTAAAATTTTCTATTGATCTTCTTTTAATGACCTTATGGTGTAGCGATGTTGCCAACAGCCTTCATCCTATAACCTATATTATTTGAATACGGTCTGGATACGCTTCAAGGCCTCACGTATCTTGTCGTCCTTAGCACAGAGGGAGATGCGTATGTATCGGCGGCCATTCTTTCCGAAGATGAAGCCTGGGGTGATGAAGACACGCGCTTCATGGAGAACACGCTCCGTGAGTTCCTCCACGTCGCCATACTTTTCAGGTATCCTGCCCCAAAGGAACATACCCACCTGCTTGGAGTCGAAGGTACAACCAAGGGTTCTCATTATCTCTTCTGCTATCACACGGCGACGGCGGTAGTTCTCTATGTTATTCTCGTGATACCACTCCGGAGTGTTCGTATTGTAAGCCTCTGCGGCCGCGAGCTGGATACCACGGAACGTGCCGTTCTCTATATTGCTCTGAACCTTGAACATCCAGGAGATATACGTCGGATTGCTAATCATCATCGCCACACGCCAGCCCGGCATATTATGGCTCTTCGACATAGAGTTGAACTCTATGCAATGCTCCTTGGCTCCTGGCACCTGGAGGATGCTCTGCGGATGCTCGTTGAGGATGAGCGAATAGGGATTGTCATTAACGACAACGATGTCATGCCGCTTAGCAAAATCAACCAGACGCTCAAAGGTCTCCATTCTGGCATCACCGCCGGTAGGCATATTTGGATAGTTGGCCCACATTACCTTCACGTGGCTGAGGTCCATCTTCTCAAGAGCGTCGAAGTCGGGCTGCCAGCCATTGTCCTCACGAAGGTCGTAATAGGTTATCTTTGTCCCGAAGATTTTGTTTATCGCCGTATATGTGGGATAACCGGGATCAGGGATGAGCACCTCATCGCCGGGGTTGCAGAAGGCGAGCGTAACATACATGATACCCTCCTTGGAGCCAATGATAGGCTGAAGCTCCGACGACCAGTCGACCTCCACGCCATAGGTGCGCTTGTAGAACCCTGCCATGGCCTTACGGAGCTCAGGCAGACCGGCCGTAGGCTGGTAGCCGTGGGCATCAGGCCGATGGGCCACCTCACAAAGCTTGGTGATGGTCTGCTCCGATGGTGGCATGTCGGGACTGCCTATGGCCAGGCTGATGATGTCCTTTCCTTCCGCATTAAGCTTTGCCACTTCCTTCAACTTACGTGAAAAATAATACTCCTGTATCTCGTTTACTCTTTTTGCTGGTTCCATATTTTCAGATGATAATATTTTATCGGAATAACCGTTTGCTCGCTTTACCCGGAGTTCTTCGGTCCATTCTAACGTTATATATAATTAATGTGCCTCCTTATACTCGCCGAGTATCTTTATATTCTTGACCAGTGGGGTGATGGCGTCAATGGACTGGCGGTATCGGGTAAGGTTGTCATAGGTGACATCGACATAGAAGAGATACTCCCACTCATGACCGATGACAGGAAGACTTTGTATCTTGGTGAGGTTTATGTCATAGAAGGAGAGAATGGTGAGGACCTTGCTCAGACTGCCCTCCTGGTGAGGAAGCGAGAAGACGAGGCTGGCCTTGTCGGCTTCCTCCAGAGAACGCTCGAACGATGCCTTCTGAGGATTGCATGCTATGAGGAAGCGTGTGAAGTTGTGTTTATTGTCCTCTATGCTGTCCTCCAAGACTTTCATACCATACATCCTGGCGGCACTCGCGTTGCAAATAGCAGCCTGACCGTGGAGCTTGTTCTCAGCTATGAACTGTGCAGCACCGGCAGTGTCCTCAGCCTCTACAGCCTTCAGATTGGAATGTCCGGCAAGAAACTGACGGCACTGCATAAGAGCCACAGGATGAGAATGAACCTCACTAACCGTTTCCCAGTCGTCATCAGGCAGACAGCAGATGCAGTGTTGTATGTGGAGCTTATGCTCTCCGACGACGGTAGTACCCGACATCCTAAGCAGTTCATAATTGTGAAGAAGACTGCCGGCTATCGTATTCTCTATTGCCAGCATCGCTATAACGGTAGGATCATCCTTCACGCATTGGAACACTTGCTCAAAGGTCTCACAGCATATAAGCTGCAACTGCTCTCCCTTGAAATACTCGTGTGCGGCAATGTCGTGGAAACTGCCCAGTTCTCCTTGTATGGCTATTCTCTTCATATTCTTTATTAAACGAAAAACGGTCCAACTCCTAAATAGGGCGGGACCGTTTCGTTATGCTTTATTGATTTTACTTTTTATTCCTAAGTTGAAATCTACACGCAACTTCCCGCTTCACAATTCCATGCAAAGTAAAAATAAAAGTAATAAAAAGATGCGTAAGACTTATTCATTGTTGTTGATTTATATTTTACGAGTGCAAAAGTATAACTTTAATTTCATTCTGGCAAACAATTCGCTATATTTTTTCAGAAAATTCTAAGAATATTAAAGAATCCGCAATAAAATGTTCATTAATATGCGTTTCCCGAAGTCTAAAAACGGCTAATCGTTTACGAGAGCTATCTTTGAAAGATATTTTTGTTCGTAAAATGTTTTGCAAATCAATTACTTTACATTAACTTTGCAACAAAACCAAACTGGATATGAAAACAAGCAATCACCTAAAATCAATACTTACTGTCATCGCCTTAGCATCATGCTGCTTCATTAAGGCACAAGGCATCACGCTGTCGGGGCTGGACCCGTCGCGCTTCAACGCCGTTATCGACGGCAAGAGCACGGCACTGTACGTCCTCACTAACGACAAAGGCAACGAGGCATGCATAACAAACTACGGTGCAAGGCTCGTCTCGCTCATGGAGCCGAACTGGAACGGACGCATGGAGGACATGGTGCTGGGCTATGACAATGTCATGGACTATCATACCAAGGGGCAGAACTTCGGGGCTACCGTAGGACGATATATCGGGCGTATCGTAGGACCAAGGATGACGATAGACGGAAAGACACACAAACTACAGGAAAACGGCAAAGGAGTGATATCCCATGGAGGACGTCCCGGATTTGCCGACAGGGTGTGGGACGTCGTCAGCTACAGTCGTCAGAAGCTGGTGTTGAGGTATGTGTCACCAGATGGCGAGAACGGTTTCCCGGGTGAACTGACGACAACGCTTACCTATGCGCTGCGCGACGACGGTGCCCTCGGCATCGACTTCAAGGCTGTCACGACGAAGGCGACAGTCGTCAACCTTGCCAACCATTCTTTCTTCAACATCTCCGGAAATCCGGAACGCACCGTGGAAACGCAGAGTCTGTGGATAGACAGTAAAAAGATAGCTACCTACGACAAAAACAAAAATGTCACGGGGGAGTTCCTTGACGTGAGGCAGACACCATTCGACTTCCACAAGCCTCATCAGATCGGCGAAAGGATTAACGAGGACAACCCCCAGCTTAAGGTTACCGGAGGCTATGACCATGCCTTCTCACTCTCTCATGGCGGTGACCTGTCGCGTCCGGCGGCCATCCTCTATGACGCCCAGAGCGGACGTGCACTCACGGTATATACCACCGAGCCCGCCATACAGGTCTACACTGGCAATGGCCTGAAAGGAAGCCAAGTAGGAAAGAAAGGTGTTGTCTATAAAAAGCGCTGCGCCATCTGCCTGGAGACACTACACTACGCCGACTCCCCCAACCGTCCGCAGTTTCCGTCTACGCTGTTAAGGCCCGGACAGACTTATCACTCGCACACAGTATTTGTCTTCTCCACCGATCCTCCACTAATCATGAAATCGGAAAAGAAAGACTAAAAAAGTATAAACAAATGAGCTTTTCACCTCCTTTTAGAAGACAAATGATTACATTTGCAACGATGAAAAGAATGTATTCGATAGCACTGATGTTGGTTTGCGGCATCATGGCAGCAAACGCACAAAACATAGCGGAAAAGAACGACTCTTCCGTAGAGCCGCTGGAGCCGCAACGACTGCAAGGTCCGCGTGAGGCTACAGAGGCTGAGAAGGAATATGCCCGGCAGTATGAGAAGGACAAGCAGGAGCAGGAACAGATTGACTATAACCTGCCGTCGGTCGACGAAAACGGTCAGGCCATAACGCCCTCAGAGGATTACTATTACCCCTTCTGGGGCGGCTGGGGCTGGAACCGGTGGAGACTGCACAAAGGCCTCAACGTGAATTTGTCGGCATCAGCCTTCGTAACGTCGGGGAAAGGATGGGGCACACATGGAGGACTGACACAGGACATCAGTCTGATGTATGTTACCAACCTGTCAAAGAAGGCCACACTGGCCATCGGAGGATACTTCAACAATATGGAGTACCGGGGAGACAACTACACCACGGCGGGCTTCTCCGCACTCTTCGGCTATCGCTTCAATGAGCACTGGAGTGCTTATGCGTTCGCACAGAAAGCGTTCACGTCAAACAACTTCGGACCTGCCTTCGGCGGTTACTATCCTAACCGGGGCTATTACAGTCCTGCCTATTGGGATGTTCCTTACGGCTATGCCGGGACTTCCCTTGGGCCATGGAACAACCGGTTTATGGACCGTATAGGCGGAGGCGTGACATACCAGTGGGGTGAATACGGACAGAACTCCATATCCTTCCAGGTGGAATACGATCATATGCCAAACCAGAACAGTGGATACGACTACCGGCGCTATGACTATCCGGTGAGGTAAAAAAACGTCTCTTTTCCAACACCATATTAATGGAAAGGAAAAAATCCCGTCAGGGCCTCCGTTATTATTCGGAAACCTGACGGGATTTTTACATTATCGTATCATCAGCAGGACGATAGTCTTTCATGTGTACGAAGATTGTCCTATCACTTTACGAGCTTCAACCGCAAAGAATTCAATACTACACTGACACTCGACATGGCCATTAGAGCACTTCCCCACATCGGAGTCAACTTCACAGGCGGATCGGCAAAGAAGAGATAAAGCACCCCGGCAGCCAACGGTATGCAGACGAGGTTATAGATGAACGCCCAGAAAAGGTTCTCCCATATCATCTTAACCGTCTTACGGCTAAGCGTTATACTGTAGGGTATCGCCTCCAGGTCATCGGTCATCAGGGTAACCTGTGCCACATCCATGGCGACATCCGTGCCTGTTCCGATGGCTATGCTCACGTCGGCGAGGGCAAGGGCCTGTGTGTCATTGATGCCGTCGCCAATCATGGCAACAGTCTTTCCCTGAGACTTGAGCCTGCGTACGAGTTCCTCCTTGTCGGCAGGAACGCACTTTGCCTTATAGTGTTCTATTCCGGCCTTGTCGGCCCAGTATTTTGCGGCTTCCTCCTTGTCGCCGCTCATCATCCACACTTCTACCCCACTCTTCTGAAGCTCTTCCATAGCCTCACGGGCATGCGGTTTCAGACTCTCACGGTCTTCAAGCGGAAGATTGTCGGCTTTGGTGAAGTCGACATTCTGATTAGGGATGGTCAGTGTTCCGGTCTTATCCGTCACCAGGACGTCGACCTTACGGAGACGTTCAAGGGCGGTGGCGTCCTTTATCAGGACGTGCCTGTCGGCGGCCTTGCCGATACCCACCATCAGCGCGGTAGGGGTAGCCAGCCCCATGGCACAGGGGCAGGCAATGACCAGAACGGTAACAGCCGATATTATAGCCTGGGGCAGCATGCCGGTACCACCGATAAGCAACCACGCCAGGAACGTTATGACGGCAAGTATGCCGACGACGGGAACGAAGACAAGAGCGGCCTTGTCGACAATACGCTGCACCGGAGCTTTGGAGCCTTCAGCCTCCTGCACCATTTTAATAATGTGAGCCAAGGCCGTGTTCTCGCCAACCTGACGGGCACGCATGCGGAACTTACCCTGGTTGGGGATGGTTCCGGCTAGGACACGGGACCCCTTCTTCTTCTCAGCCGGTGTAGGCTCACCGGTTATCATGCTCTCATCGACATACGCGGCATCGGCGGTCATAAAGCTCTCTGCCGAGATCACATCTCCGTCAACGGGGACTTTCTCACCAGGGCGGACTTCCAGGATGTCGCCGACATCGATGGTTGAGATAGGCACTTCTTCCACACTGCCTTCATCATTGACAATGTGCGCCGTCTTCGGAGCCATGCCCATGAGTTGCTTGATGCTGGTTGCAGTGCCGTCCTTAGCCTTTTCCTCAAGGAGTCGTCCGGTGAGGACAAAGGTGATTATCATTCCGCACGAGTCGAAATATGTCAGGCTTTGGTCGCCAAAGAAGGTGTTATATGCGCTGAAGACAAAGGCAATGGATGTCGACAGTGCCACAAGCGTGTCCATATTAGCCGCACCGTGGCGCAACTGCTTAACGGTGCTGATATAGAAGCCACGTCCGCAGAAGTACATATTGGCCAGTGCGATGAGCATCGCCGTCTGATTGGAGAGCGACTGACTACCGATATTGACCCAATGCATGTTTATGAACATGCCGACAACCGACAGTACCCAGCTGAGTACCGTCCGCCTCATCAGCAGTGTGTATTCACGCTTGCGTATCTCCTCTACAGATGTGTCATTGTCTATCACAAGGTCATAGCCGATACCGTTTATTTCCTTCTTCATTGTTTCCAGGGAGATGGCATCAGGGTCGTAGTCGACAAGTGCCGAACGGCCGGCCAGCGACACGCTGGCATTGTTTATGCCGTCAAGGGAATTGAGCTTACGCTCCACATTCGCAGAACAGGAAGCGCAGGCCATGCCCACAACTGGAATCGTTTTTTTCATAATACTCCTCCATCCCCTGCTTTTCAGTGGCAGGGAATATTGATTAAAGAGTTAAACATAATGTCCTCCGTCGTTGCGGAAGACTGTTTTTAAAAATGTAATACCATTAAAGTGACAGCTCATAGCGGCCCAGTGCGTCAACAGCGTCCTTCAACTGCGACGGACTGACGGCATTCTCGTCATACTCTACCGTTACATTATCGGCCGTATGGTCGGCCTTTGCGCTATTGACACCATTGACTTCCTTTATAGCATTCTCAACACGAGCCTCACAGTGCTCACATTTCATTCCTGTTACTGTAAATACCTTTTTCATTGTCCCTATTGTTTTAATGTTTTATTTTCGGATGCAAAGGTACACCATATTAAATGTCTTCTGTTACAAAATTATGGAACAGAGTTACATATTTCCATGATTAATTACTACTTTTGCAGAAAATAACGTTTATGATGAGACATACTAAGGAAGAAACAACGATAGACAACCGCACAATAACCATTTACAGCGAACCCAATGCGAATGCTCTACTCCTCCAGGCCGTGGACTCTCACGACATGGAAGAGATGGAAAAAGAGATAAGCTATATAGAGAATGCCTCGGACACGACATTCACACTTGTCGCAATAAAAATAAACAGATGGAATGAGGAGCTGACACCGTGGCCGGCACCACCTGTCTTCGGGAAGATACCATTCGGCAATGGGGCCTCACGGACCTTGGATTTTATCACTGGGAAAGTCATACCGGCAATGAAGCAGGACAGGAATTTCAAGTCGGTAATCCTTGGCGGCTACTCACTTTCCGGACTGTTCGCCCTTTGGTCCTCATATAATGCGGTACTGCTTGACGGTATCGTCGCCGCATCGCCATCTGTATGGTACAAAGACTGGCTCTCTTATTCGGAACAGAACAGATGCTCTTGCAGAAATGTATACCTCAGCCTGGGCGACAAGGAGAGCCACAGCAAGAACAAGCTGATGGCTACCGTTGCCGAATGCATAGAACTGCAGAAAAAAATCCTCGACAGTCAGAACGTGAATGTCGTGATGGAATGGAATGAAGGAAACCACTTCACCGACAATGGAGAGCGAACGGCAAAGGGATTTGCATGGTGCCTTAAATCTTGTCGAGAGGAATCCGCGTGTTAGTCTTCAACCTCTTGAACTGTGACGGGGTCATACCCGTAACGCTCTTGAACTGACTTGACAGATAGGCAGTGGAGGAATAGTTCATCTTCATGGCTATCTGAGTCAGCGAGAGCTCATCATATTTTATCAGTTCCTTAACCTTCTCTATGCGCTGCTCGATGTAATAACGCTCTATCGTCTTGCCTTCCACCTCGGAGAACAGCTTGCTCAGCGCACTATATTCCTGATGAAGTTCAGAGGAGAGAAAAGCACTGAGGTTAAGGGCGGAGTTGTTGTCATGATAATGCACGAGACTGATGATGGCACTCTTTATCTTGTCTATAGTCTGCTGACGCTTGTCATCAAGGAGTTCAAAGCCGAGACTCTCCAGACTGGCACGAACCTCAGAGCGCATCCCGGCGCTAAGGGTCTCCTCCACCTTCACTTCTCCTAGCTCAACATTCAACACATGAAGTCCTTTCTCCTTCAAGCTCTGTCCCACTGCCATCTTGCAACGGTCGCAGACCATATTCTTTATATATAATGTCTCCATAAGATTACTTCTCCTTTTAATACGCAACAAGCTAAGCTTAGACAAACATGAATGACAGCAAACCGTCATTGTGCCTTGATGACATCCCGCAGCACTACCGCATTGTTGTGTTCCGTATCCTTTGCACCAAACAGAAGTGTAACAACAGGATACTTACTTATGGACGTCAGGAATGGACCGAAGGCATCATTATCTGCCAGTTCCTCACTGTAACGACTGTGGAACTCATCCCATTTCTCCACATCATGTCCGAACCACTTGCGGAGCTCAGTGCTAGGAGCAAGGTCTTTCGTCCACATATCGACCTTAGCAGCATCCTTCTTTATGCCTCGAGGCCACAAACGGTCCACGAGTACGCGGTAGCCATCGTCTTCCGACGGCGCCTCATAAATTCTCTTGAGTCTCAGTATCATAGTTTCCATTATCAGATAAAAGTATATACAAGGACAAAATTATCGTTCACCACCGGCGTTATGCCCACGGAGATATTACGCTTAAGGTTCTCCACAGTGGTCATCGGCACATCTACCCGCATCTGCTGATAAGTAAGGTCATCAGAAGAAAAAAGCTTGTAAACAGCCTCCTTGGCACACCAGTAAACAAGATGGTCGGCGACGGTAACGGGCTTCTCGTCCTTGCGAAGAAAACGCTCAGCTATTCTCATTATGCGGTCGCTGACATATTCAATGTCTATGCCCACCTCATGCGACTTGGAAAGCATTATTGCTACATATCCTCCCTGCCGCCTTACCGTATGAGAGATGCTTATATGATACCCTTCCAGCAACGGCTTGCCAGCCGCATCATGCTGAAGACTTGCATCGCCAAGCAACTTCCGGAGAAGACCATCGACGGCACTGCGTTCCCTCTGCCGGGAAGTCATCTCTCCGGTACCATCCTCACTGCCGGGAATAGGGTCTATGGCGATGAGGACATCGTCAGCAACAGTCATGACCTTCATCATTTTCCGTTTTTCTCCGAAGCCTTGGCTTTAGGCTGGATGGTAACCTTGATCTTGCTTATCCGGCGCTCGTCGATACCTAGAACCTCAAAATCGTAGTTCTTGTATTTCACCTTCTCATGCAGACTGAGGAAGTCGCCCTTTATCTCAAGCAACAGTCCGGCCAACGTGTCAGCATCCCCCTCGACGTCAGAGAATTCGTCATCATCGACATTGAGTATCTTTGTGAAATCGCTCAGAAGGGTCTTTCCCTCGAAGATGTATGTGTTATAATTCAATTTGGAGTATGTCTTCTCCTCCTCGTCATACTCATCATTAATCTCACCTACAATCTCCTCTAAGATATCCTCCATGGACACGAGACCGCTCGTACCACCGAACTCATCGACAACGATGGCTATGTGCACCTTATTCTCCTGGAACTCACGCAGCAGGTCATCAATCTTTTTTGTCTCCGGTACGAAGTATGGCGGACGGATAAGACTCTGCCATCTGAAGTTGACAGGCTTAGAGAGATGCGGCAGCAGGTCTTTGATATACAGTATGCCACGAATATTGTCCTCATTATCCTGATAAACCGGGATTCGCGAGTAGTTATTGTCAACGATGCACTTCAGAACATCCTTGTAAGAACACCTTATATCCAAGTCAACGATATCCTGCCTGGAGGTCATAATCTCCTTTGCCGTCTCATCACCGAAGCGTATAATGCCCTTCAACATGCTCTGCTCATCCTTGATGTCAGCACTATTGGTGAGTTCCAAGGCCTGCTCCAGGTCATCGACGGAGAGCTGGTGCGACTCCTTCTGTATAACCTTTTCCGCGAAGTTTCCGCTCTTCAGAAGGATATTCTCCACCGGCCAGAACAGTTTCCTGAGCAGGACAATACCTCTGACAGCCTTGCGGCAGAACGCCAGTGGGTTCTGACGGCTGTAGACCTTTGGCATAATCTCACCAAAGAGAAGCAAGAGGAATGTGAGAAGAACAGTAATGCAGACAAATTCAAGCCAGGCCACATTGAAGTGAACCAGTTGTGCAATAGCATAGTTCAGCAGCATGATAATCGTCACGTTGACAAGGTTGTTTGTTATTAATATTGTAGCCAGCGTGCGCTCACTGTCCTCACGGAGCATTTGAATTTTCTTGTCAGTTTCTGTCTTCTGCTGGTCCAGTTCGTTGATGTCGCTTGGAGAAAGACTGAAGAATGCTATCTCCGAGCCACTTGCAAAACCGGAGAGCAACAACAAAAGAGCGGCAAGAGCGAAAGCTACAATAGCTCCGGTTGATAAGGGGTTAAAAGTTACCAGTGATGAGATATCGGATAGAGGAATCATTACGTGATATTATAAAAAAAATTATCCCCGACAGGCTACACCTGCCGGAGTATTACCGGTGTCTTAGAAAGGCAAACCATTTGTATTCTCAGCCGATGGAGCCTCGGATGTGCCACCATCATTGACGGTATCGGCCGTCGACGCACCAGGAGCAGACTGCTCACCACTGCGCTCCTGTACACGCCGCGGTGTGAGCAGTTCCATATTCTCGGCATATATCTCCGTAACATAACGCCGGAAACCTTTCTTGTCGTCATAGCTGCGGTAGCGAAGCCTGCCCTCCACATAGATTTTATCACCTTTGTGGACGTATTTCTCAACGACCTTGGCCAGACCGTGGTAGAATATGACATTATGCCAGTCAGTACGGTCCGGCACCTGCGTGCCGTTGGGCAGGGTATATCCGCGCTCGGTAGTAGCAAGACGCACCCGGGCTACGCACTGGTCCTTCTCATAATAGCGCACTTCCGGCTCCTGACCTATATTACCAATAAGCATTGCCTTATTCATACAACATGACATTTTAGGGGTTCAGACATGCAAGTTACTTCCACATGCCAAGATACTTGAACTTAAAATTCTTACCTTTTGATGAAGGGAACTGACTGCGGTGGTCCACGCGTCCCTGAAGATAATCGACTATGCGGTTGTAACAGTCCAGACCAGACACGGCCTTGCAATCAGCCACAAAGTGAGTGTCGCGATACTCATGCTTGCCTGTGCCAGGAACTAGAACGACACGCTTGAAGTCGAGAGTGCCCTCATACCATCCGTCACGCTCCTCATTGAGACGTGCCAAGGCCTCATTGGTCTCACGGTGATTGGCATCATTATTGCTACGAACAGCCTTCTTGTCCTTGAAGTCCTGCATGGTAGCAGCCTCAGTCTTTATAATAATGAAATAGACATGTGGACGCACTTTGCAACGCTTCGGAAACGAAACATCGCTATCAACATAACTGCGTATCTCATCCTCGAGTTTCTTGTCGACAGGTATCTCGGGAATGGAAGAAAGAAAATCTAAAGCTTCATCGGCATTATGTACCAATGCCTCATTATCAAAAAAACGAATATATAAGTTCATGAAAAGGTTTTGTTTTTCATCAAAGAAGAGCGGCAAACGGGACTCGGACCCGCGACCTCGACCTTGGCAAGGTCGCGCTCTACCAACTGAGCTATTGCCGCATACCTGATAAAAGGTAATCTTCGTAAAGTTTGTTTTTATCAATAAAAAATGTGAAGAGGAGGAGACTCGAACTCCCACGATACAATTATCACTACCCCCTCAAAGTAGCGCGTCTACCAATTCCGCCACCTCTCCAACATATATTTGTGAATCTTGAATTACAGATAGTGCCCAGAACAGGACTCGAACCTGCACGTCGTGAAACACACGCACCTGAAACGTGCGCGTCTACCAATTCCGCCACCTGGGCATTTGTTGAAAAACAAGAACAAATCTGTTTTCATTCAAGATTCCAAAGAGCGGCAAACGGGACTCGGACCCGCGACCTCGACCTTGGCAAGGTCGCGCTCTACCAACTGAGCTATTGCCGCGTAAACTTGTTGTTCACAAGTGCATTTCTCTAAATGCGGTTGCAAAGGTAATACAATTCTGGCAAACTCAAAAATAGTTTGGCAATAAATGTTTCCAACTTAACATTACTTAACAACCGAATACGTATTTTTTCAAATTTTCATCACGTTCCTATAATGTAAATATATTTCACACTCATATCCCAAAAGTAGTTTCCATGTAACCCATTGATTACAAGGACCTTTATAAATGTTATGATTTAGCATTGTAGGACATATACATTTGCGCCCTAAAAGCATATGTTTCAGGCAATAATGCCTATGCTTCTAGGGCGCAAAAGCATACCTTTCAGAGTATGTAAATTTATTTCCTAACAAGAAAGGTATGTAAGAATGGTGCTGCGGCTTAGAACTGGAGATAGATAAATGGCTGAATATCACTACTCTTAACCTGCATTGCGAGGAAGACAACAAAGGTAAGGGCCACGGCGCAAACTACCACCCCACCCTTCTGTAATCCAAGGACTATCTTGTCTTGCCAGGTATCGGGTATCCAATGTGTCAGCAACGCGAAGCCTATAAGCGCAAACACGTACTTATATGCTGCAAAGATGGCAGGGATGAGCGACACATCGAACTTTGTGAAAAGCTGGTTTATGAGGAGCGTCGCGGACTGGAAATCAGGAGTGCGGAAGAAAATCCACAGGAAAGTGACCAGATGGAACGTCAGGACAACGGCTACTACACGGCGCAGTCCCGACGGATGATAGTGGCGGTCATGGTGAAGGACGGTCTGCGAAAAGAACTTATGCACGCAGACGCCCAGTCCGTGGAGCGTACCCCAAAGGACGAAGTTGAGGGAAGCGCCATGCCAGAGGCCGCAAAGGGTCATAGCAATCATCTGATTGACATACATGCGCACCTTTCCCTTACGGTTTCCGCCAAGGGATATATATATGTAATCGCGTATCCAACTGGACAACGAGATATGCCACCGGCGCCAGAAGTCGCTCAGCGAGTCAGCCTTGTAAGGCGCATTGAAGTTGGCCGGTATCTCAAAGCCCAGCAATGCCGAGATGCCGATAGCCATATCGGAATAGCCCGAGAAGTCGCAGTAGAGCTGAATACTATAGCCATAGAGTGCCATCAATATTTCCCCACCGGAGAACAGCGTAGGATTGTCGAACACGCGACTGACGAAATTGACGCTTATATAGTCGCTGATGACCATCTTCTTGAACACACCTATTATAATAAGGTATACCCCAAAGGCAAACATTTGCCTAGAGATGTGCAGCGGTTTGCGTATTTGGGATATAAAATCAGTGGCGCGGACGATAGGGCCGGCAAGGAGAACTGGGAAGAAACTAACGTAGAACGCATAGTCCAGCAGACTGTCCACAGGCTGCATCTTGCCCCTGTACACGTCGACGGTATAGGAGATGCTTTTGAAAGTGAAGAAGGAGATACCGGCCGGAAGGAAGATATCCCACGGTTGGAAGTTCTCACCAATGGCACTGGCTATCATCCCAGCGAAGAAGTTGGTATATTTGAAATAGGCCAGAAGGCCTAAGTCGATGACAAGGCTCAGAAGGAGCCAAAGGCGTCTGCGGGCTGTTGGTGCCGGGGTATTGGAAGAAGTCCGCAGCCTTTTGCCTATCAGCCAGTCGGAAAGGGTGACAAGTGCCAGGAGTCCGAAGTAGACTCCTGAGCTCTTATAATAAAAGTAATAAGAGAATAGTGTCACAAAGACGAGCCGTGCCGTCAGTTTCTTACGTAGAGCGAAGTAGCCAAGGGACACAAACAGGAAAAGGAACAGAAAAAGTCCGGTCGTGAAGAGCAACGGCTCCTTGGGGTTGTATTGCAATAAATCTAATATCTTCTGAACGATATCCATCTACTGTTTTACCAAAATACTGATTAATATTAAAAAATGCTGTTCATGAAGTTGCGGAACTCAAGCCAGTACTTGAATGCCACGCTATGGCTTGCCGCCAATATCTTTGTGAAACCGGCAAGGATATACAGTCCCAAGAAGACCGCAATGATGAACAGAACGCTAAAGCCGAAGAACAGCCAGAGGTCAGCATCGGCATACTCCTTGCGGAAACGGGAGATGCGGTTACCGGACCATCCGAAGAACACCTCAATATGGTCAAGGACCTTAGTAAGAGTTGTCTTCGACTGCTGTCCCACTTTTTCTACCGTCCGTCCGGCACTCTTCAGTGCCTCCACGGAAGCATGGATAACCCTGGCCTCTACGACAGGCATTGACGCATAGTATGGCAGCGACAGCTGGTCATCGCTGACCGGAAGGACGCTGCTGGCCTCAACGGTAAGGTTTTCGGGTTTGCTGAGCTGACAGGTAAGTACATGCCCACAATAAGGGCAACGATACTTGAACCGTCCGTACTTCTCGGTCTCGGCAACGAAGGTCTTGCCGCAGCTGTTGCATTTCACGCTATATTTCATCATGCCTTTTATGTTTTCTTTCAGACTGCAAAGATACTGCAAACGAAAGACATTGCAAAACAAAAAGAATAATTTTATCTGCCTTTCGCATGAGGCCAACTATACATTATTAATATATTGTAGCATAAACAGAGCAAAAAGCCAATAAAAGGAAAGAAAAGAAACATTTCTAATTACAATTCTTGTGCATTAAAGTCAAAATTAGTAACTTTGCACTAAAATAACACTTTTATAATGAATTGGCTAATTGACTTATTTACTAACCAGGACTCAGTGGCACATATAGCCCTGCTTTATTCCCTGGTTATCGCTTTTGGAGTCATGCTGGGAAAGATAAAGATAGGAGGTATCTCCCTGGGAGTTACTTTCGTGCTCTTCGTCGGTATTCTGGCAGGACACATCGGATTCACTGCTCCAGTCCAGGTAATGAACTTTCTTCAGGACTTCGGACTTATCCTCTTCGTATTCATGATTGGTCTTCAGGTAGGACCGGGCTTCTTTGAAAGCTTCGGAAAGGGAGGTATCAAGCTCAACATGCTGTCGTGTCTGGCTGTACTGCTGAACATCGGTGTCATGTTTGCCTGCTATTTCATCTTCTTCAACACCTCAGACCCGAAGAATCTACCAATGATGGTCGGCACACTCTACGGTGCCGTAACAAACACGCCGGGACTTGGTGCCGCACAGGAGGCCCTGCAGAGCGTCTTCCCTAATGGTGTCGGCTTCAACCTTGCGTCGGCCTACGCCTGTGCGTATCCTCTTGGCGTACTCGGTATCATAGGTGCGTCGCTGGCGGTGAAATTCATCTGCCACGTTGATTTCAATGAGGAGAACGCTGAGCTCCAGGCAAAGGAAGATGCTGCAAACCCCCACGAGAAGCCACACGTGATGTGCCTGCAGGTGTCGAACGCGTATATTGCAGGACGCACACTGAAGCAGATTTCCGAATTCCTCAATCGCGACATTGTATGCACACGTATACTTCACGACGGACAGCTCTCTGTACCTAAGCGCGAAACAAAGTTTGAGATGGGCGATGAGGTGCTCGTGGCCTGCGCCGAGAGTGACGCCGAGGCCATCCAGGCATTCATCGGACCAGCGATAGAAATCAACTGGGAGGAGGACGAGAAGTCGCAGCCTATGATTAGCCGCAAGATCCTTATCACTAATACAGCAATGAATGGTAAGAGCCTTGGCAAGATGCATTTCTCCAGCCTCTATGGTGTGAACGTAACGCGTATCACCCGTCAGGGTATGGAACTCTTCGCTAGCCGCAGCCACCACTTCCATGTCGGCGACCGTATCACGGTAGTCGGCCCTGAGGAGAACGTAGACCGCATAGCAGAGCTGATGGGTAACTCGGAGCGTAAGCTGATAGTACCGAATATTGCCACTGTGTTCATAGGAATTATCATAGGTATTCTCTTCGGCAGCCTGCCAATAGCAATACCTGGAATGCCGGTCCCCATGAAACTTGGTCTTGCCGGCGGCCCGCTTATCATCGCTATTCTGTTAGGACGCTTCGGATACCGTATGGGACTGAACACATATATGACGACATCGGCAAACATGATGTTGCGTGAGTTCGGACTGGTTCTCTTCCTCGCTTCGGTAGGCATTAAGGCAGGAAACGGCTTCTGGGAGACAGTAGTCTCAGGAGACGGACTGAAATATGTCGGTACAGGTTTCCTCATAACAATAATTCCGATATTGATCGTTGCTTTTATCGCCAGAAAGAAATACAAATTCAACTACTTCACCATCATGGGTATGATTGCCGGTACTTACACCGACCCACCAGCACTGGCTTATGCCAACTCCGTTTGCGCCGGTGAGTCTTCAGCACTGGGATATTCCACTGTCTACCCGCTGAGCATGTTCCTCAGAATTTTCACTGCACAGCTTATCATACTATTTTTCTGTGGAGCATAGGCATTAATACTACATTCCAAGATAAATGGTCCGTCCTCTAAACTAAGTTACTTCTTCTTAGTTTAGAGGACGGACTTTTTTGCATAAGAATACTTTGGACAAGCACTCTGGTTTTCCGTACGACAACTATATGGCAAATTCCCCGGTCCGCCAAAGCAATGCCGGTTACTATTCGCTAATTTATTCATTTTCTTGTGTAAACATTTTTCAAACCCGCCTCTTTCTAAAAATTCCTTCACAACAGATTGACTATCAATGAATTGCAAGTAAGGCTATTTTGCAATGTATTTTCCGCACACTTACCTTGTAAAAGTGCCCCTTTTACAACGTATTTTCCGTACACTTACAACGTAAAAGCATAACACTTACATGAAGGTCAATATTTTTCAACACATTATATAGGAAATATCGAAAAATCGTATTATTATTCCGACTATTTTACAGATAGTACTATTCAGCGAAATAGGTGGATTTTTTTGTTTTTGCACGAAGATACAGACCCGTATACCACAAAGTATCATTTTGTTTTTATATCTTTGCAAACGGAACATCAAACTAACTATAACATAATTATGAAACGAATCAAGATTGTAGCATCGCTGATGATGATGCTTTTTGTCGGCAACAATGCTGTGGCGCAACACTATCCCTATCAGGTGTCATATCTTCCGAGTGTAGAAAGGGCGCGGGATCTGTGTCACAGGCTGACGCTCGACGAGAAGATAAAACTAATGATGGACCGTTCGCCAGCAATAGACCGTCTCGGTATTCCGGAGTTCCAATGGTGGAACGAAGCATTGCATGGAGTGGCGCGAAACGGTTACGCAACGGTTTTCCCTATAACAATGGGCATGGCGGCGTCGTTCGATGACGCCCTCGTAAATAAGGTTTTCACTGCTGTAAGCGATGAGGCCAGAGCCAAGGACAACGAGGCCAGGCGTTCGGGACACATAGACCGCTATCAGGGTCTGTCGTTCTGGACTCCGAACATCAACATTTTCCGCGACCCACGATGGGGACGCGGCCAGGAGACCTACGGCGAGGACCCGTATCTGACCACACAGATGGGACTGGCGGTGGTCAGAGGACTGCAAGGCGACGAGGGGCTGAGATACAAGAAGCTCCTGGCCTGTGCGAAGCACTTTGCCGTTCACAGTGGACCGGAATGGAACCGCCATTCATTCAACCTCGAGAACCTCTCTCCGCGCGATCTTTGGGAGACTTACCTTCCGGCATTCCAAAGTCTGGTGCAGAAGGGACACGTCGCTGAGGTGATGTGCGCATACCAGAGCATCGACGGTGAGCCTTGCTGCGGCAACTCCCATTACCTCCAGCAGATACTACGCAAGGACTGGGGCTTCGACGGTATGGTCGTCTCCGACTGTTCCGCTATCAGCGACTTCTGGATCCAGGGGCGGCACGGTGTCAGCGCCAATGCCGCTGACGCCTCGGCAAAGGCCGTCATCGCAGGTACTGACGTGGAATGCGGCAGTAACTATAAGAACCTTCCGGAGGCTGTGAAAGCTGGAAAGATTACTGAGAAGCAGATTGACGAGAGCGTCATCAGACTGCTGAAGGCACGTTTTGACCTGGGAGACTTCGACGACGACCGCATGAATCCATACAGGAAGCTTCCAATGACAGTCGTGGCAAGCGAGAAGCACAAGGACCTGGCGCTGAAAATAGCACGTGAGTCGATGGTGCTGTTGCAGAACTGGAATGACGTGCTGCCACTGTCGAAGTCCGACAATGACATTGTCGTCATGGGACCCAACGCCAACGACTCCGTTATGCAATGGGGAAACTACAGCGGCTACCCTACCCGTACTATAACGATTCTGCAAGGTATAAGGGAGAAGAACCCTAATATAAAATATGTGGAGGGATGCGGACTGACAAGAAATGAGGTCAGCACTAGCCGCTTCGATGAGATAACATCAGAGGGCGGTAAGGGTATGAAGGCACAGTACTGGAACAACATGAACTTCAACGGAGCACCTGTCAAAACGGTAACACTGTCATCGGGCGTAAACCTCAGCAACGGCGGAGCAACGGTGTTCGCTCCAGGGGTGAACCTGGACAGCATCAGCGCACGGTTCTCCGGAACGTTCAAACCGACACGTAGCGAAAAGGTGGTGTTCACAGTAAGCTTTGACGACGGTGCACGATTGGTTATCAACGGCAAAACCGTAGGCGATGTCTGGAAATCGCGCAATAAGATTCAGCATATCAACTATGAGATGGATGTTGTGGCTGGAAAGAAATACGATGTACAGGTAGACTACTTCCAGAAGACTGATGCGGGACTGGTAAAGTTCGACATCGTTCACAAGTCTACACCTACCAACGAGGACATACTGGCACAGATAGGAGATGCCAAGAAGGTAATCTTCGTAGGAGGTATCTCGCCGATGCTTGAAGGAGAGGAGATGAAGGTCTCCGAACCGGGATTCAAAGGTGGCGACAGAACATCCATAGAACTGCCACAAGCTCAGCGTGATGTAATAAAGATGCTGCACGATGCCGGCAAGACTGTCATCTATGTTAACTGCTCTGGCTCTGCTGTAGGACTGGAACCGGAGGCCGACAACGCCGACGCAATTCTGCAGGCATGGTATCCGGGAGAAATGGGTGGAAGGGCTGTTGCCGACGTCCTCTACGGCGACTACAACCCTTCAGGCAAACTGCCTATAACATTCTATAGGCACGACAGCGACCTCCCCGACTATCAGGACTACAGCATGAAGAACCGCACATACCGCTATTTCAAGGGTGATGCCCTGTTCCCATTCGGCTACGGACTGAGCTATACCACCTTCGATGTCAAGCCACTTGAGTTCAAGAGTGGTCATCTGCTCGTAAGCGTGACGAACACTGGAACGCGTTCTGGCTCCACAGTGGTGCAGATGTATATACACCGCCCGCAGGACACCCAAGGTCCGATAAAAACTCTTAGGGCCTTCAAGCGTGTAGAGGTACAGCCGGGTGCTACCACAACCCTGGACATGGGAATGGTTGGCGATACCGAACATCTGCAACTGTGGGATGACTCCACAAACACCATGAGGTTTATCCCAGGCGATTACGAATTCTATATCGGCACAAGCAGCAAGCTAGCTGACCTTAAGAAATACACGATGACCATCACAAAGGCTGAGCCTACACCAGTGGCAGACAGTAAAAGCAAGAAAAAAGCTGTTCAAAATGCTGGTGACGACTGGTAAGGAGACGGAATTCATAAGGGAAAAGGGAGCATGAGGTTTTAAACCTCTGTCTTTAATAAAGAAAATGTAAACGGAGAATAAGTCTTTTGTCTTATTCTCCGTTTACATTTTTATTCAATATACTTACATTCTGTAAAATTTTTATGCAATTTTGCTTCAAAATAGAAAATATTTACTATCTTTGCACATAAAATAAAGATTATAGTTACATTTAGAGTTCAAGATAATACAGCTTATGGTACTTGACATTGACATGCTTCGAAAATTCTACGCTTCCTATTCTCAAGAAGTGGCAAAAGCAAGAACAGTTCTCGGTCGTCCTATGACATACGCGGAAAAGGTGCTTTATGCACATCTCTACGACAAGGAAAGCATTAGGCCTTTCAAGAGATTGGAAGACTATGTGGACTTCCGTCCAAATCGCGTAGCCATGCAGGATGCTACAGCACAGATGGCCCTTCTGCAATTTATGAACGCAGGGAAAGACAAGGTGGCCGTGCCGGCAACGGTACATTGCGATCATCTCATACGTGCGGACGTCGGAGTGGAGAAGGATCTGCCGGAGGCAAGGAAAACCAACAAGGAGGTATACGACTTCCTGCGCAGCGTAAGTCAGAAATACCATATCGGATTCTGGGAGCCGGGTGCAGGTATCATCCATCAGGTTGTACTCGAGAACTACGCATTCCCAGGGGGTATGATGGTCGGTACTGACTCACATACGCCGAACGCGGGAGGCCTCGGCATGGTGGCTATAGGTGTTGGCGGTGCGGATGCCGTTGACGTGCTGACAGGACAACCATGGGAACTGAAGATGCCACGTCTCATAGGTGTGCATCTCTCAGGAAGACTCAACGGATGGGCATCACCAAAGGATGTCATACTTTATATTCTTGGACTCTTAACAGTGAAGGGAGGTACTAACGCTATACTCGAATACTTCGGAGACGGTGTGGGCACGCTCTCGGCAACCGGACGTGCGACAATATGCAATATGGGAGCAGAACTAGGTGCTACATGCTCGATATTCCCATTCGACAGGAACACTGAGGAATACCTCCGTAAGACAGGAAGGGACGAGGTGGCAGATATGGCGGTAGCCAATGCCGGTGAGCTGCGCGCGGACGATGACGTATGCTCACAACCGGATAAGTTCTACGATCAGGTTCTTGAAATTGACTTGAACAAGATTGAACCTCATCTCAATGGCCCGTTTACACCTGATGCTGCCACAGCATTAAGCGAGATGAGAAAAAAAGGGCCTGAGAAGAGCTACCCAATGACTGTTGAGGTAGGACTGATTGGTTCTTGTACGAACTCCAGCTACGAGGACCTATCGCGGGCAGCGTCAGTGGCACGGCAGGCAAAGAAAAAGAACCTTAAGGTAAAGGCCCAACTGATAATTAATCCGGGGTCGGAACAGATATACTACACGGCGAAGCGTGATGGGATAATTGATGACCTTAAGGCCATCGGCGGTGTCATCATGACCAATGCATGCGGACCTTGTATAGGACAGTGGAAAAGACATACTGACGACAACAACAGAAAGAATGCCATTGTAACATCATTCAACCGGAACTTCCGACGCCGTGCCGACGGTAATCCAAATACATTCGCATTTATCGGCTCACCGGAGCTGACCGTGGCACTGGCTATATCAGGACGGTTGGATTTCAATCCTGCAACCGACACACTGGTCAACGAAGACGGAAAAGTGGTTAGACTCGACGAGCCACATGGTGATGTGTTCCCACCAAGAGGATTTGATGTCGACGACAAAGGCTTCCTGCCGCCATCAGATGACAACAAGCATGTTGACGTTATCATATCGCCGACAAGCAACCGTCTGCAAAAACTTGAGCCGTTCCCAGCATGGGACGGCAACGACTACACTGAGATGCCATTGCTGATAAAGACTCAGGGAAAGTGTACCACAGACCATATATCAATGGCCGGACCATGGCTGAAATTCCGCGGACATCTTCAGAACATATCGGACAACCTGCTCATGGGTGCCGTGAATGCCTTCAACGGGGAGTCTAATAAGGTGAAAGACCAGATGGACGGAATATACAAAGAGGTGAGCTCGGCGGCAAAGGACTATAAGGCACATGGTGTCAACTCTATCGTTGTGGCTGAGGAGAACTACGGTGAAGGCTCCAGCCGCGAACATGCGGCAATGGAACCGAGATTCCTTAACGTTAAAGTGGTATTGGCGAAGAGCTTTGCACGTATTCACGAGACAAATCTCAAAAAACAGGGCATGCTTGCCCTCACCTTTGACAACAAGAATGATTACGACAAAGTGAGAGAGGACGATAGGATATGTGTTACGGGATTGAAGAATTTCGAACCGGGAAAGCCGCTTACTGTAACCCTCAAGCATGCTGATGGCACAACGGACACCTTCAAGGCTAACCACACATACAATGAAACACAGATTGAATGGTTTAAAGCCGGATCTGCACTGAACTATGCCAAAAAGAAAGGATGATTTAACATGAACAAGGATTATTTGATATACAAACTGTCGGATGAGGTAAAGAACTCTTGCAAAATCCCTAAAGAGGATTTCACAAAATATGGTGTAAAAAGAGGATTGCGCAATGAGGACGGCTCAGGTGTGCTAGTAGGACTGACCAATATAGGTAATGTCGTGGGATATGAGCGTGGAGAAGACGGAGTACCGCGACCATGCGAGGGAAAATTGTATTACCGCGGCTATGAGCTCAATGATCTCGTAGTGCCTCTCTTACAGGAAAAACGCTTCGGATTCGAGGAGATAGCATATCTGCTACTGTCAGGACAGTTACCTGACAAGGAGGAACTGCAGGCATTTAAGGAACTGCTCAATGAGAACATGCCGCTTGACCATCGTACCATTGTTCATATCATTGACCTAGAAGGGTCAAACATAATGAACATTCTGGCAAGATGTGTGCTGGAGATGTATACATTTGACCCTAATCCGGACGATATAAGCCGCGACAACCTTATGAGACAGTCCATAGAACTCATCGCAAAGTTCCCCACAATCATAGCATACGCTTACAACATTTACAGGCATAGCGTCCAGGGAAGAAGTCTGCATATACGTCATCCAAGAGAGAACCTAAGCATTGCGGAGAACTTCCTCTATATGATAAAACATGATGATTATACGGAACTCGACGCACATATGCTTGACCTTCTTATGATTGTACAAGCTGAACATGGTGGAGGTAACAACTCTACATTCACTGTCCGTGTAACATCATCAACAAGAACGGATACATATTCATCAATAGCAGCAGGCATAGGTTCCTTGAAAGGACCTCTTCATGGCGGTGCTAATATCAAATGTATAAACATGTTCCACCATCTAAAGGATGCTATTAAAGACTGGACGAATATCGACGAACTCGACACTTACCTGAATCGAATGCTCAATAAGGAAGCATACGACAATTCGGGACTAATATATGGAATAGGACATGCTGTGTACACACTTAGCGACCCACGAGCCATGGAGCTGAAGAAACTTGCCGGATTGCTGGCTAAAGAGAAAGGCCGTGAAAAGGAATATAACTTTCTCAAACTAATTGAGCAAGAAGGCATAAAATGTTTGATGGCACACCGGAAGTCAAACAAACCCGCTTGTGCAAACTTGGACTTCTACAGCGGATTTATATATGAAATGATCGGTCTGCCACAAGAGATTTATACACCAATATTCGCTATGAGCCGTATCGTTGGTTGGACAGCACACAGAATAGAAGAACTTAACTTTGAGGGTAGACGTATCATCCGCCCAGCTTACAAGAATATCTTGGAGCAGAAACAGTATATCCCGATAGAGGAAAGATAAATATCCAAAAAGAAAAGAAATCGTATATACAAATAAGAAGAGAGAATAGAATTAACGGCTATCACACAACAATATGTGATAGCCGTTTTATTATTTTATTACTCAAATAGTTTCTATAGCCTCTATAGCTTCCTATAGCTTCTATAGCCTCTATAGCTTCTATAGCCTCTATAGCTTCTATAGCTACTATGTTTGTGAGATGGAGTTTGTAAGTATAGTAGGTATGGTAGGTAAAGTAGGTATGGTAGGTGTGGTAGG